>JALHUP010000067.1 GCA_022866585.1 Candidatus Zixiibacteriota bacterium
GGAAGGGTCACACCCTTCCAAATAAGGTTTCATTTTGTGCAAAATCTCGATCAAAGGCTGGTAGGCTTTGGTTTGATTTTCCAGACAATTCGAATCCACATATAATATGCCTTCGAGCGGGGATCTTATCCTTAAGTCTCTGAGAAAGAAGCTTTTCCCCACCCCCTGCTCACCAGCCAAAAGGGCTACTCTTCCTCCCAAAGAGACGGCTTCCTTTAAAAGTTGTCCTACTTGAGTCTCTTCCTTCTCTCTTGCCACCAGATCCCCGCTATACAGGTGACTCAAGAAGGTCTTCCTTTCAGCAATCCCTGAATTCTTTCTTAGGTGCCTTTCTGCAAACTTTTTTACCTCGGAAGCACTTTGAAAACGCTGGGAAGGAGACTTTTCCAACAACTTCAGTATGAGCTGGTTTAAAGACTCAGCCAGATGAGGATTTGAATCTTTGGGAGGAGCAGGCATTTGCTCCAAATGCCCAGATACGATCTTTATGGGATCGTCTGAGAAGAAGGGAAGCTTCGAGGTGACCAGCTCATAAAGAATCACCCCCAACGAATAAAGATCGGTCCTCTCGTCCAAGGGCTCATCCGAAAACATCTCAGGGGCCATGTAGGGAAGGGTTCCTTTTGCCGTTTTTTTTCTTCTGGTCCCAATTTGCTCGGACAACCCAAAATCTAAGAGTTTGAGATTGAAAAGCTGATCGGTAATCTTCAGGTTGTCCGGCTTCAGATCGCAATGAACTATCCCTCTTAGGTGAAGGTATTCTAAAATATCACAAATCTGCCAGATAAAACGATAAAGCTTCTCAGATTCCAGCCAGATGGAATCTTTGGAACTTGATAGATTAAAACTTTGATAAAGGGTCTTGCCCTTCACGAATTCCATAGTGAAATAGGGAACCTCACCATGTAGATGACCCAAGTGCGCCAGATCGCCTGGGGGTTTCGCATATCCGAAATCGAAAACCTCCACCACCCCGGGATATCGAAGCTGGGTCAGAAGAAGAAACTCGCTTTTGAAATTTTCCCAAACGTCTACTTTTTCTTTTTCCAGGGTAAGAATCTTCAGAGCAATCTCTTTTTTGCTCCATAAATCGTAAGCCTTGTATACTCGTCCTATCCCGCCCTCGCCCAAATCTTTGGTTATCTTATAACGATTAGAAAATCTGAAGGGCTCATCCTGTCTCATGGCACCATTCGACAAACTCATGGTGCTGGGCGAAGTCGAAGCACAAAATTCGTGAAAGTTCGCTTTTTTAAGTTCCTCGGATTTCTGAAGGACTTTCTCTTTTGGCATTTCTGTGAAGAAAAAGGAAGATTGCTTTTCCTGTGGATCCAGGGTTTTAGACTTGTGGAAAAAATGGATAATTGAAAATCGTTTTCCTTTGGTTCAACTCCTATGTACCCAGACTTCGGACATCTCTTCCTTTCCAGATCCATCAGGCTGTTTTACGGGTAGGGTAATGGTGAAGGTGGTTTCCTGGCCGGGCGTGCTCTCTACCGTGATTGTGCCCTGGTGGTTTCTGATAACCCTCTGGCAAGTGACCAATCCAAATCCATGTCCGTGTTTTTTGGTGGTGAAACGCGGCTCAAAAATCTTTTCTAAAAGTTCTTCGGGTATTCCAGGTCCTGTATCTTTTATCTTGACTTCGGCTTTCTCTTCCCCCTCCAAATATGAGGTGGTAATGGTGATGGTTCCCTTCGCTTGCGGCAAAGTGTTTATGGCCTCAGCCGCATTGTTAAAAAGGTTCAAAAATACCTGTTTAATCTGTCCTACATCCATAGACAGGAGGGGTAGTTCAGGGTCAAAGCGGGTGACAAATTTTACTAAAGAAAACCGTTTCTGGGGTTTCAAAGAAAATACCACTTCTTGGATAACTGTCCGTAGATCATACTCCACCATCCGGCTCTCCAGTTTGGAGAAATCCATCAAACCATCAGTGAATCTCTTCATATTCTCCACGCTTTCCTGGATGGCTTGGGTATTTTTCTCCACCTTGTCAAAATTTTGCTTTTTTAAATTGAGCGGTAGAAGCTCAGCGTTGTTCAAGATGATAGTCAGATAGTTGTTGAGTTCATGTCCAATGGAGGCGGCCATCTCCCCTTGGGCCACCAGCTTCTCCGAAAGGACTCGATATCTCTCCGAGATCACCTTCTCGGTTATGTCCTCGATCACCATGATCAATCCCATGGCTCGGTTATCCAGACTATTTAAGGGGCTTATCTTCAAAGACAAAGCTACCTCCTCCGATTCGAATCTATGGTAGGATTTGGCTTCTTCAAAAGATTCTCCGGTGTACAGCACTTGATAACAGATCTTCTTCCACCTGTTTTTCTCCTCCGGGAGGAACACATCCAAAAGAGAAAGGCCTTTAAAAGAACCTTCCTCGTACTCGCTGTTCCAGCCTGCCTTCTTAAATATCTCACGCGAGGCATGGTTGGCGATGGTGATCTTAAGGTTATTGTCCACCACCACTATCCCAATGGGGGTTTTGTTCACCACGTTCTCATTATATATTTTCATAGCCAAGAGGTTTCCATAAAGCTTGGCGTTCTCAATAGCGATGGCCGCCTGTCCGGCAAAAAGCTCAAAAAGATAAAGATCCGATTGCAAGAAGATGTTACTTTTGGAGCTATTATCCAGATACAGAATCCCAATGATTTTCTCCTTGCTTTTAAGGGGGACACACATGATCGATTTTAAGTCCAATTCTAAAATGCTTTTCTGCTTTGAGTATCTTTCGTCATGTTGAGCGTCCGAGGTATAGATGGATCTGCCAGTTTTAGCCGCGCTGGTGGCGATGGACATAGATATCTTAAAATCCTCTTTAGATAATGAATCCTTGCAGATGTTATGTGCCGTCCTGAACTGCAGATTACCTTCATCATCCAAAAGCATCAGAAACCCACGTTCTGCCCGCAAAAGCTTGATCGCCCGCTTCATCACCATCTGGAGAATGTCATCTAAAACCAAAGTGGAGTTAATGGCTTTGCTGATGTCCAACAGAGCCTCCAGATCGTCTCTTCTGAGCCGGGCCGACTCATGTATTGATGACTTCTCCTCCGATTCAAGTCTGGGCTGGGCAAATTTGACCTGATCGAAGATCGACTCCATCTCTGTCAACACGTCTTCGCCAGACGGATCTCCGTCAAGTTTGACTTTTTCTCCTTTGTATTTGATACCTCCTTTATCATGACTTTGGTGGATTTTTGTCTCTCCGATGAAGATCCCCTCTTTGGTTTCTTTACATTCGCTCTTATCCAAGTCTGACATACTTTTTTCACCTCATAATTTAAGTCAACCGATCCTCTGGATCCAAAAATTCGGACACTTCAAAAACACGAACTCTGTGTCTTGAGACAAGTTTAAGTTCTTTTATGTTTATCGGTTAGGATAAAAGATTGCTTAACTAAAAAAATCTTTGAAATTTTCAAAATTCGTATGACTGCATACGCAAATGTTCGAGTTCAAGGTGAAGAATTCGTATTTGGATTTTAGGAAAAATTGGGGGCTGTTGCCCAAGTCTGTGACTTCACGTAGATCCGTTTGGGAGGGACTTTGCATAAACATTCCGTTCCTATGGATCCGGAATTCGGACATGCCCACCAGATGCGAAGCACTAATCCGGTTCTTTTTTCTTGGTTCACACTGAAGGTGTTTCCGAATCTTTTTCTCAAAAAGTGGCTGATTTGTACTTGTATCCATA
>JALHUP010000013.1 GCA_022866585.1 Candidatus Zixiibacteriota bacterium
GTCTTAATTCACTCTGTTATATTATGCTCGGTTTGTTAAGCTATTTACGATCTCATTCTTATCAAAAATCTTAGCCACTGAATTGGAGAAGAACCTTTTTTAATAATGAAATCTTAGAAAATTCGTAGAGTAGTCCGGCGAACAACATACAAGATCTATACCTCCGCGGATCTTTCCCACTCGGCTAACAATTCATCTAATCTCTGAGACAGCATCTTTCTTTCTTCATTCAATTCCAAAAGCTTCTGCCAATCGGTGTAAACTTCCTCGGTGGAGAGTAAATAATCTATCTCTTCGATCTTTTGATCGATTTCGGAAATCTCTTTTTCTATTTGGTGCAAACTTCTCTTCTTGATTTTCGATTTTGGCTTTTTAATTTTTGCTTTGACTTTCTTTTCTTGTTTTGCTAACTCTAAACTTTTCTGCAAGGACCGCTTCTCTTCTTTTTTCTTTTCCTCAAAATAGGAATAGTTCCCCAGATACTCTTTTAAAGTTTTGCTCTCGATGGCATAAATTCTATTTACGACTTTATTGAGAAAATAGCGATCATGGGAGACTGCCAAAATGGTTCCGCCGAATTCAGAAAGAGCATTTTCCAAAACCTCTCTGGAGGCAATGTCCAGATGATTGGTAGGCTCATCCAAGATCAAGAAGTTGGGATGGGAGAGGATCAGTTTCGCCAAAACCACCCGGCTTTGCTCTCCACCGCTGAAGGTCTTTATTTTTCTAAAAACGTCCTGCCCGAAAAATAAGAATTTTGCCAAGAAACTTCGCAGGTCGGAAGCTAACAATTGTGGTTTGATTTTCCAGACTTCATCCAAAACCGAGCTTTCCAGATCGAGTCCCTCGTGTTCTTGGTCGTAATAGCCGATGTCAAGATTACCCCCGATCTTAACCTCTCCTGAGGTCGGCTTTTCTTTTCCCAAAAGCATTTTTAGAAAGGTGGTCTTGCCCGATCCGTTGGGACCGATCAAACCAACCCGGTCGTATCTTTCTAAGAAAAAGTTTACATTTTCAAAAAGGACCTGTTCTCCGAACCCTTTGCTCAGATTTTCGGTCCAGACAAGCCCTCTGGAACTCCTCTGAACTGGGGTGAAAGAAATTTTTACTTTTTTAGCTTTGGTTTTAGGTCTTTCCAATCTCTCTAATTTCTCCAAAGCCTTTCTCCGGGACTGTGCCTGCTTGGTCTTTTGTCCGGCGATGTTTCTTCGGATGAAATCTTCCGTTCTGAGAATATATTCTTCTTGCTCTCCATATTCTTTTGACGCTTTCTCTTTTCTTTTTTCTTTCTCCGCCACATAAGCCGAAAAATTCCCAGCATATTTTTCTATTCGATAATCTTCTAACTCCACCACCTCCTGGGTGACCCGATCCAAGAAATACCGGTCGTGAGAGACAATGACTACTGTTCCTGAAAACTCGGAAAGATAATTTTCCAGCCATTCGGTTCCCTCGATGTCTAAATGATTAGTCGGCTCATCTAACAAAAGAAGATTAGGTTTAGATAAAAGGACAGAAGCCAAAGCGGCCCGGTTTTTTTCTCCCCCGCTTAAGACATTTATGTTTTTATCAAAATCCTCCTTTTTAAATCCCAATCCACAAAGGACAGTTTCAATTTTGTTCTCGTATGTGTATCCGCCTCGATTTTCATATTCTACTTGCTTTTCTCCATATCGTCTCATCAACTTATCCAGATTTTTGCTAGAAGACATCTCCTTTTCCAACCTGCGCAATTCATCGTGCAATTTTAGAAGATCGGAGAATGGTTTTAGCATCTCGTCAAATAAAGTTAAATCATCCGCAAGCTCGTATTCCTGTCGCAAAAAACCGATCTTTAGGTTTTTGCTTCGAATTATGCTACCTTTATCTATCTCCAATTCTCCGTTGATTATCTTAAAGAGAGTGGTCTTCCCGACCCCATTTGCGCCCAAAAGCCCGATTTTTCTCCCCTCCTCAATCTGATAGGTGATGTCGTTTAAGACCAGATTGGGTCCGTAAGATTTTGAAATGTTGTTTAAACTAACTAAGGTCATTCAGGTTCACCCAAATCTATTGACTCTGCCAACGAAAGATAATATACTTCAACTCTATATTAGCACGCTTGCTCAATTCAGTCAATACTAATCTTGAGGACTTAACCAAAATTGTGTATGTTTTTTGCGAAGTATTGAATAAATTTAATGAGTTGAAAAAGAAAGCGGAAGGAAAATGACGAATGATAGATGACGAATGATGAATAAAAGCTAAAAGATTCCCAACAGATGAAACAGATGAAGCAGATGAAAAACGAAAAAAATGACGGATGATGGGAAAGCAATGACGAATGACGAATCACTGAGAACCGGCGTTTCTGATGGTTCTGACGTTTCTGACGGTTCTGATGGTTTTTTTCATAATTTTTTTTCATGGTTAAAAGGTTCAAAGGTCGTTTAGGTTCACATAAATGGTTCGACCAAACTCACTATAAACAGAGTTCATATTTGGTCTCCCATATACAGGCACCCTATCCCGATCACCATCAAAGTTCGAGTGAATTTGGCAAAACAGATGATGGATGACGGATGACGAATGACGGATAAAAGCTAAAAGATTCCCAACAGATGAAACAGATGAAAGATGAGAAGAAATGACGGATGACGAATGATTAATGACGAATAAAAAAGGCGTAGGCAAGCCTTTAGGGCTTGCAAACCAGATCAAGAAGATCGGGGTAAGTGTACTACAAGTGTCCCCAAGATTTGGATAGGGCAAAGTCATTGTCTTAATGTTAGTTGGATATGATAATCAGGCTCGCCTGACAGTTACGAAGCTGGTTTTCTGCCAAAGGCAGATCGGCCTATGGCGGAAACGGTCTCTATGCTCGTATCAATGCTAAAAGCCCGGTACTCGAAGCTGGATAATTGCTAACACAACCAGAATTTCGAGCATCCAGTTTCGAGAATCAAGCTTCTACTTGTGGTGAGCGGAGTCGAACCATACAAGCCTCGCCAATCCTATGGATCCAGAATTCGGACGACAAACGATAGACGTTAATTCTGTGTGGCGTGACTAACCCATTGAAACACAAAGAGAATTTTGGGGACACTACTAGTCAGGGGACCTGGCGAGCACAGAAGTGA
>JALHUP010000068.1 GCA_022866585.1 Candidatus Zixiibacteriota bacterium
GATTTTTGATGTTAAGGGGAGGTTGGTTAAGACTCTTATAGAAGATGAGCCCCAGGTTACAGGCGAAAAAACCTGGGATGGCAGGGATGAGAAAAATAGAATGGTTCGAGTGGGGATATATATCGTCTTAGCTGAAGCAAAGGGGGTTACCAGCAGTGTAAAGAAAATGACGTTAGTGGTAGCTAAAAGATAATCTTTTTTCTACCTCACCCCCCTTTGTCCCCCTCTCCATTCTATGGAGAGGGGGACAAAGGGGGAGAGGTTATTATATTGCTCGCCGAGGATGTTATCCCAGACGGGTCTCTGTTATCCTCAACAGAATTATAAGTGATTAGCGCTTTAAATTTATACAATGATAAAAAAGTATAAACAGCGATTAGGGAAAAGTGGGGAGGATTTGGCCGTTTCTTTCCTGAAAAAGAATGGTTTTGAGATCCTAAACAGGAACTATAGATATGGGCACAAGGAGATCGATATAATCGGCAAGGATAAAAATACCATAGTCTTCATTGAGGTCAAAACCGGGAGGTCAAAAAATTTCGGGTCACCGCAGGAATGGGTGACTCTAAGAAAACAGAAAAGCATGATTGAGGTGGCACTGGATTTTATACAGAGAAATGATTTCAGAGATTTTGATTTCAGGTTTGATGTGGTAGCAATAAACTTTGAAAGAGGGAACACAAAAATTGAACATATAAAAAACGCATTTATGGTGGATTAGCTTTTTCTTTCGAAGATCTATCGACTTCCTCCTCCAACCTACGAACGATCTTCTCCCAAACCTTCGCCCACTTTTCTGGATTTTGATTATATTCCTTTATAAAATGATCAATCTCTTCTTGAGTGACATTATACTGCTTGAGTATTTTTTTTCTTTCTTCTTCTGATTTAGTTGAGCTGGTATCATACATCTCCGAGGCGATGGAAAGCTGGACATAAACTTCTACAAATTTATCCTCCGAAAGCTTTGAAGATGTTTTTAGGGGATAAAAGATTATAAAGAGAATAATCGAAATAAAGATACCAAAGATTATGATTATTAGTTTATTCTTGAGCAAAGTTAAAAGGTTCAAGAGTTAGAAGGTCGAAAGTTAAAAGGTTCAATTAACCCGTCCAATGTAAAACAATCGTACAGCCTAAATATTTGTTTATTATTTGAGTTGTCAAGGAGAAAATGGCTTTTGTAATTTTTAGGTGAAATTTATTTAATAGTTCTAACTTTTATCGTATTATGATTAGTTAATGAGGGTCTATGAGTTGATATTTCGAGAAGAATTTTGGAGGAAAACACGATGTTGAAGATTATGTTTAGAATATTCATTTTTCTCACCTTTTTTCTGTCTCTTTTTTTAAATTCCTACGCTGACAAACTCCTGATCTATATGGATCTCGCTCAGACCGATCACCTAAAGGCTTATGGGGTGGCTTATTGGGTTTTGGAGCAGGGACATAATGTGGAGTGGCTTTTGAATTATCGGGGGGGATCATTCATGATCGATTTTTATGAGGAGATGGCGGATGTGTGCAGATTGAGAGGGGTGGCATTTGACCAGATCGATCTTTCCCAAGCCGCATCGATCTACAAAGAGATTGAAGAAAATAATATGGAGGTGGTGCTCTTAGAGAAAGTCCCTGCTATCGCCATCTATGCTCCAGTTAATAAAGAACCCTGGGACGACGCCGTTACTTCGGCTTTAACCTATGCGGAGATTCCTTATACCACCCTGTGGGATGAGGAAGTTTTAAGAGGAGAATTGGAGAAATACGATTGGCTACATCTGCACCATGAGGATTTCACCGGGCAATATGGAAAATTCTACGGTCCTTATAGAAATGCCTTGTGGTATAAACAGGAACAGCTAACCTGCGAGCTTATGGCAAAAAAATTGGGTTTCCGAAAAGTCTCAGACGAGAAAGGAGTGGTAGCCAGAGCAATTAAGGATTATATGGCAAAAGGAGGTTTCGTCTTTGCCATGTGCTCTGCTACCGAAACCATGGACATTGCTTTAGCCGCGGAAAATGTGGACATCGTCCCGGAAGAGCTGGATGGGGATCCGGTCGATCCGGATTGCCAAAATAAATTGGATTATTCAAAGACCTTAGCTTTCATAGACTTTGAAGTTTCAACAAATGCATATGAATATAAACATTCCACTATAGATACCACTCCGGATAAAGTTGCCGCCAGGCTGGGATTAGAGGCGGACTATTTCACTCTTTTTGACTTTTCTGCAAAATTAGATCCGGTTCCATGCATGCTGGTGCAAAATCACGTCTCCGTGGTGCAAGGCTTCATGGGTCAAACCACCGCTTTCAGAAAAAATCTGGTAAAAAAATATGTGACCATCTTAGGAGAGACTGAGGGAAGAGATGAGGTGAAATATATCCACGGCAATTATGGAAGGGGAACCTGGACCTTCTTCGGAGGGCACGATCCGGAGGACTATGAGCATAGGGTGGAGGATCCCCCCACGGATTTGAGCCTGCACAAAAGCTCTCCCGGGTATCGGCTGATTTTAAACAACATCCTTTTCCCTGCTGCCAAGAAGAAAGAAAGAAAGACTTAAAACCTTACCCCCCGTCCCCCTTTCCACCGCGAGGGTGTGTCAGAATTTCGGTTTTTGTAGCCGCAGACTTTAGTCTGCAAAATCGAGATGTTGAATTCCAATGACTTACGTCCATATGGACGGCTACAACCTCAAAACACAATTATGACACAGTCTCCGCGTGGAGAGGGAGAGATAGGGGGAGAGGTTTATCACCTAAAGATAAAGAATAATCTCATGGTCTTTTCGCATAAGATCAAAGTAAAGGTTATAAAAATTCTGGAAAAAGGAGAGTGTCCGCTTAATTTAAAAGTGGGAGATGAATTCATTTTTGAACACCTTCCCCCACCTCAATTCTGCCACTGGGCATTTCATTCCCTGCTTCCTTTTATCACTGCTTTAAGGTTCGGAGGGAATATCCCCTGGGAAGAAAAAGAGGGAGTGGTTCACTTGTGTTGCCCTGATCCCAATAGTCCAGTGGTCTTTGAGATCAGCAGGATTGAAGAAAAGTAGTTTGATCCTCACACACGGGCGGACATCTGTCTGAAGGATCGAGATTTTAATACAAAGGTAACTATTTCTGATATGATGCTTCCCCCTCACCCTTACCTCTCCCCCAGAGGGAGAGGTAAGCCGCGTGGTAAATTGAGCAGATTGTAAAAGATTTTTTGAGTTTGGATTAGAAAGCTTAAGTTAGATGCGGAAGTCTGCCCTTTCGGATGCATAATAAAATCACAGTTTACGCATTTACCGGATTCTTGACCAGCTTCGCCTTCGGCTCAATCCTTCCGGTCTACGTCCTCTATTTCCGACATTATCAGATAAATTTATTTCAGATCGGTCTTTTGGCCGCTATCTTCGAAGCCTCCATTTTGATTTTCGAGATACCCACCGGCCTTGTGGCTGACATCTATGGCAGAAAACTCTCGGTAATCCTATCCACTTTTGTCTCCCTTGTTTCAGGCATCCTTTTCATTTTCTTTCCATACCTTCTTGGATTTATTATCGCAGAGATATTGAACGGACTTGGAGAGACATTAAGATCAGGAGCTTTAGAAGCCTGGTTGGTGGATTCCTTGAAATATGAGGGTAAGGAAGAAAAGACCAAATATGCTTTTGCTCAAGGGACAAAATACAGAACCCTCGGCAATCTCTCTGGATTGATTTTAGGAGGATATTTAGCTTCCCTGAATATGAAACTGGTTTGGATTCCTTTTGCCCTTATATTTTTTATTTTAAGCATATTTTTGATTTTGAATATGAAGGAGGAATACAAAATTGAAAGAACAATTCCCGACAAAATCTTTTCTGAAATTTCTGAAA
>JALHUP010000433.1 GCA_022866585.1 Candidatus Zixiibacteriota bacterium
CAGCTAACAGAGGATAAGTGACATTTGCCTTCGACAAACGCCACTTATCCGCGGAACGTTAACTGCCATTGCAAATAATAAAAGGGGAATCAAAATGAAATTCTTTAACAAATTGTTTAAGAGCGGTAATCTGAGTAGGCCAGGAGCGCAGGGCTCCTGACTTACAAATAAATCTATAACTTAATAAAGCCTATGAAAGAGAAAAATTTTGCTATTACCGGGGTGGCGGGCTATATAGCCCCGCGGCACCTCAAAGCCATCAAGGAGACCGGCAACCGTTTGGTGGCGGCAGTTGATCCGCATGATTCCGCAGGCATACTGGACAGCTACTTCGAAGGGGTGCAATTCTTCAGAGAGTTTGAAAGATTCGACCGGCATATCGAAAAGCTTCGCCGCCTGGGGGAAGAAAAGCGCGTGCATTATGTCAGCATTTGCTCACCGAATTACCTGCATGATGCCCATGCACGGTTTGCCTTGCGAGTGGGTGCGGATGCCATCTGTGAGAAACCGGTGGTGCTCAATCCTTGGAATATCAAGCCACTCCAGGAGCTGGAAGAGGAAAGCGGTAAAAGGATTTATACGGTTCTTCAATTGCGCGTTCACCCCTCTCTGATTGCGTTGAAAAATGAATTGGAAAACAATCCGCCAAGTGCCAAGAAGAATATCGAGCTTACCTATATCACCTCCCGAGGACCCTGGTATCTGGCTTCATGGAAGGGCCAGCTCGATCGCTCCGGTGGACTGGCTACTAATATCGGCATTCATTTTTTTGATCTTCTGATATGGCTATTTGGCTCTGTCGAGCATAGCGAGGTTCATATCGCCACCCCAACCAAGACCGGCGGCTTTTTGGAGCTTGCCGGTACGCGGGTGAAATGGTTTCTATCCATAGACAAAGAGGATTTACCACCAGATTGCAGGAAAAACAACAAAAGAACGTACCGCTTGATCCTTCTGGATGGAGAAGAAATAGAGTTTTCTGAAGGATTTACTGATTTGCACACTATAGTTTATAAAGAGATTTTGTCAGGAAAAGGATTTGGCTTGGAAGATGCCCTACCTTCGATAGTTTTAGCTCACGATATCCGCAATGCTAAAGCTATTGGCATAAATCAGAACTCGCATCCATTCTTAAAGAAGATTGAATGATTATTTAATCAATATTACCGTAGGTCAGGAGCACAGGGCTCCTGACCTACACGGCAGATGTATTTTACCTCTCCCCCTATATCCCCCTCTCTCCCGCCTTTGGCGGGATGGAGAGGGGGACTAAGGCAACAGTGTTGCGTTTTTTTGTTCTGTCAGGTGCTACTCCTGACAGATGTAGTAGGTATGGGGACCTGACAAAATATAAAGAAATCATTGTGAAAAAAGTTTAGGTGAGGGAGAAATGATATGAAAACAAATGAGTTGAATCTTCTTGCATATTGTGGGCTATATTGCGGAGGGTGTAGCTTTAAGGTTGCCTTTCAAGAGAAGAATAGAGAACATCTTCTCGGCATGCCAAAGAAGTATGACAAATACAAAGATGTTGAATTGGTGGATTGTGCTGGATGTCGGGTGGAGGATAGATGTGGTGAATGTCCCATCAGAAAGTGCGCCAAAGAAAAGAAATTGACTTATTGCGGTGAATGTAAAGAATTTCCATGCAAGAGAATTAATGACTTCTCTTCTGATGGAATTTTTCATCATTTTGAGTCTATTGAAAACATAAAGAATATTCAAAAAAACGGCATTGATAGTTGGCTTAATGATCAAAAGAATAAGTATCAATGCGAGTGCGGAAAAAAGCTATCTTGGTATGTGACGACTTGTATTCATCAACCGTAAGTTCAAAGAATTTTTGTTCTGTCGGGAGCGCAGGGCTCCTGACCTGCAACTTTAATCAATTCATGGCAAAGGAACTAAACAAAATGGAGAAGTTTGAGTTTTTATTAGGAGATTGGAATTTAGAATATAGAATTCCCAAGAGCGCCTTCAGTGAAGCGGGAAAAGACTCAGGAACTGGAACGTTCAGAAGAGCATTAAATGATAAATATGTTTATTTTGATTACTCCACAAAAACAGGTGGAGAAGCACACGCGATTTTTGCCTGGGATGAAAAAGCGAAGGTGTATAGATATTGGTGGTTCGAAAATTCAGGAAGTTTCTTAACGGCAACTTGTAATTTCGTTAATAATGAAACCCTGTTTTTAAATTGGCACGATACGTTACTAATCCAGACTTTTACCAAAGAGGGTCCCAATAGAGTGATCCTGAGAATGGAGCATCCTACTGCTTTGGGGAAGTATGAGTTAATATTGGAAGTAATATTCACAAGGAAATAATTTTTGTTCCGTCAGGAGTTACTCCTGACGGACTACAATGTCTATGTGTCAGGAGAAGGGTTCCTGACCTACAATAATTATAGAATATGAAGACGATTGAGCTTATAGCCAGGGGCGTTCTACAAGATAATGAGCTCGTTCTTCTTGCCCGCCCAGAAGGAGACACATATACTTTTCTCCCCGGAGGGCATATCAACTTTGGAGAGCCGGCAGAGGAGGCACTCGCACGTGAGATTAAGGAAGAATTAGGAGTATCTATTCGGATAAAACAACTTCTGGGAGTGGTGGAACATAGTTGGAGCGCTCTAGATGGTTTGAATCATGAACTCAATCTTGTATTTGCCATAGAGTGCAAAGAGTTATCATTCGAGCAAGTCCCCATATCAAAAGAATCACATCTTGAGTTTTTGTGGCAACCATTGGATGATTTAAAATCCGTTAACCTGAAGCCAACTCCTCTTTGTGAGCTTCTACCCAGATGGTTGAAAGATGGTGTCAAAGCGAATTGGAACAGCACGCTTCGTGACTTAGGAGC
>JALHUP010000069.1 GCA_022866585.1 Candidatus Zixiibacteriota bacterium
AAGATAGTTTTGTAGGTCAAGCATGGCGCAGCCTGCTTGACAAGTCCTCTTCGTACTTCTTGACCACCATCACTGACGAAGAGGAATACCTTGCCACCTTTTCCGGAATCTCTCTTTCGTCACGGACGCCCTCATTCGTTCTCCCGCCAATGGTTCGACTTCACTCACCATAAAAGGCGGGGGGATCTTGAGACCATTGCCTAAGCAACATTAGTGAGAATAATGAGTGAGATTTAAATCCCCCTCAATCCCCCTTTTTCAAAGGGGGATGAAAGGGGGATTTTTTTTCAGAGAATAGATAAAAAAGTCTTGACTTTTTGGGATTTTTTTGTAAACTAAAAGAAGAGGGCTTTCTGACGATATGTAAATTGCTAAGAGAGGATAATTGCCTATATAACGTTCGTTCATAAACCCTAAATCAAAGAAAGGGGAATCCGAAATGCTATTCCCAAAATTTTTCATTTTGGTAGGTGTTATAGTCCTTTTCTTAGGTGTGCCAACTGGTCTGGCTCAAGTTGATGTCAAGACCAATCCGGACTCTGAACCCTTGATGCGAAATGAGACCAGCCAGCCTTACGCCTGCGAGGACGACCTGATCGAGGTAATGTTTGCACAGGATTCGAGGGTGCGTCTCCGTGGAGGAACACTGGTTGACCTGACAACTAACGCTCTAGGAGGAGTCGATGGTGTGCTTGGGAAATTCGCCTGGTTCGAGTGGTATCGAATCTGTGATGTTCCAGAGGATCGATTGGACGAGATTCAGGCTCGTGGTGAAGCGAATACTGGTAAGCCTGTATATAATTTGAACAATATCTATCGCCTGCGCATTCCCAAGGGACATGATGTGTGGGCAATCGGTGAGGAGCTGGAAGCATTACCCGGCATCATACTTGCCCGACCAGTGCCGAAACCAATGCCTCTTCCTAATCCTCCCAATTACGCTTCGTGCAGCGGTGACACGTGTCAAGGTTACTTGCGCCCGGCGAGCTCCACTCCGGTGGGCATTGACGCTGATTATGCCTGGACCCAAACCGATGGAAATGGAGCTGGTGTGACCGTGTGTGACCTGGAGTATGGCTGGAACTATAACCACGCTGATATCACCAAGGCGGCTGGCTCTCAAATCAATCCGAACCCAATATTTTATCCAGTTAACGCTGATACTAACCACGGCACGGCTGTCATCGGTGAGCTGGTCTCCGATAATAATGGCTGGGGAACCACGGGAATTTGCTACGGCGCGACTTTAAAAACCTGTGGCACCGTATATAATAGTTCTACCAATTGGAACGTCCCTGGTGCAATGGCTTATGCGATTGCCGCTCTTTCTCCGGGTGATGTGATCCTTCTGGAGCAACAGTGGGACTACACCGGTAGTGGCGGCTATATCCCCATCGAGTGGTGGCTCTGCTATTCCCCAAATCCTGAAACGCTCAACGGAGTTTACGCCGCCATTGTAAATGCCGTGTCGAATGGCATCAATGTGGTTGAAGCGGGCGGAAATGGCTATGTCAATACCAATTATCTCACTTGGTATGGGAATTCGGGTGCCATAATCGTAGGGGCAGGTGGGGTATACCCTGGAGGCACTTGGCCTCAAGGAGATCTCGCAAAACTTGACTTCTCCAGTTTTGGCAGACGTTTTGACCTTCAAGGCTGGGGTGAAAACGTGACCACCACAGGATACGGTAATCTCTACAGTGCTCAAGGGTATAACTATTGGTACAGGAAGAACTTCGATGGAACCTCGAGTGCTTCTCCCATCGTGGCAGGCGCGGTGGCTTGTTGCGTGGGGTATTGGAAAGCAAATATTTCGGCAATTCCGCCCTCCTCCCATTATCTCCGAACCGTTCTGATAAACACCGGCACGCCTCAGGCTAGTCCACAATCTGGGTGGATTGGTCCCCGACCAGACCTGCGGGCAGCAATTACTGCATTTGGTGCGGAGTGGGTTGATCTTACCTACAGCCCTTTGGGAGAAGACACAACCTACAGCCTAGGCGTTGCCTGGGGTGACTACGACAATGATGGCGACCTCGATATCTATTTGGCGCACGGCGGTCCCAATGAGCTTTTCAGGAATGAGGGGGGTGGAGTTTTTGTTGACGCCACCAGCGGACCTTTGGGCGATTCAGACTTCGGCGCAGGGGTAGCTTGGGGAGATTATGATAATGATGGCGATCTGGATCTATATTTGGCTAACTGTGGAACTGCTAACAAGCTTTTCCGAAACGAGGGTGCGGGGGTTTTCGTTGATGCGACCAGCGGACCTTTAGGTGATACTGCATATGGTATGGGCGTGGTTTGGGGAGATTTTGATAACGACGGCGACCTCGACATCTACTTGGTGAACTCCGGAAGTGCCAATAAGCTTTTCCGAAACGATGGGGGCGGAGTGTTTGTCGATGCCACCACTGGTCCTTTGGGAGATACCAGTAGCGGTGAAGGCGTTGCTTGCGCGGATTATGACAATGACGGTGATCTGGACATCTATATAGTGAACTATTACAGTGCTAACAAGCTTCTCCGAAACGACGGAGGATTGGTATTTGTTGATGTCACCACTGGACCTTTAGGGGACGTAGGAAACGGTCGGGGTGTGGATTGGGGGGATTATGACAACGATGGCGATCTGGACCTCTACTTCGCTAACCGGTATACTGGAAACAAGCTTTTGCGCAACGATGGTGGGGGAGTCTTTGTTGATGTGACCAGCGGACCATTGGCGGATGGGGGACACGCGAAAAACGTCGCCTGGGGAGATTACGAGAACGATGGCGACCTCGATTTATTCTTGGCGAAAGGTGATGGAACGACTCGGGGTCCCAACAGGCTTTTGCGTAACGATGGTGGCGGGGTCTTTGTTGACGCAACTTCCGGAGCTTTGACAGATTCAGGATTATGGAGCGGTTCGACTTTAGGAGATTTCGATAACGATGGCGATCTCGATCTTTATGTAGCTAACTTGCAAGGTGCCAACAGACTATTTTTAAACCAGAAGGGTTCCTCAAAACACTGGCTTCACGTTAACTTAGTGGGAGTTGTCTCCAACAGATCAGCCATAGGTGCCCGTGTGCGTGCTGTCGCCAGCGGGTTGTCTCAGATACGAGAGATTTCAGGCGGCTCAGGCTATTGCTCCCAAAATTCGCTGACCGCCGAGTTTGGATTAGGTTCCAGAACCTCAGTAGACTCTCTGGTGATTCGCTGGCCCTCTGGCACAATACAGAAACTAACCGGTATTCCAGTGGATACGCTTCTTGTGATTACTGAATCTGCGTTTATCCGCGGCGACGCCAATGGAGATGGGGTAATCAATGCAGCCGACGTTGTTTATTTGATAAATTACCTCTACATACATGGACCTGCCCCTAACCCTCTACAAGCTGGAGACGTTAATTCTGACGGAGTGATCGATGCTTCCGATGTGGTTTATTTAATTAACTATCTGTATATAGGAGGACCACCGCCTTGCGGTTAAAGGCAGGTGAAAGGTTAAAGGTGATAGGTTTTGGGTGAGAGATTAAAGCTGGAGGGTATTCATAGAAACGTATTTATTCCCGATGCGAAGATACCCCCTCACCCTTCCCCTCTCCCCAAGGGGAGAGGGGAAGTTGAAAACCCCGCCAACGGCTGGGAATCTTGAGACCTTTGCCGAAACATCACACCATCAAATGTAGCATCCCGCCTCTGGCGGGACGAAAAAGCGTCGCACACAAAGTTGCGACGCTACATTTTCAACCTCGTCTTTTTGTTCGTTACGAACGCCCTCGTCCGTGACGCTTTATAATAATCCCACCAAAGGCTGGATCCCCAATAGAGGGAACAATATCGAACCTCGTTACCCAGCTTCGAGCTTCGATACAAGCGTCGTCACCAATAAACGAGCTTCAAGAACTTTACTACCGGTATCAGATTAATCCGCTTAATCAGCTGTGAAACTATCCAAACCACCAACAGCTTAATTTCGGAATCTGCTTTTTAGTCACTTTACTCTTAGAAATTTTGCTTATCGGACTGATGGGGTCAGCCCAGGCGGTCTTAGCTCTTTCTGAAGTCCGGGATGATCTTTTCTTGTTGGTCGTTTTCTTTTTGGGGGATGAAACTCTATAACTGGCCATTTTAGCCCTCCTTTTTTAAGCAAATGGAGCGTTTCGCTTTATCGAAACCAGGGTCAAGCTGAAGCTTGACACTCCAGCATCCTTATAATCAGGTAAGGGAAAGAGCCCCCGATGAGTATTCGTATGAATCTTCGATCGGGGGCCCCTTTCCTCAAAAATTCAACCCGGTTAGGGTGAATCCTTTTTGACCTGCCTTAGGCAGATTTTACCCGCCTTAGGCGGATTTTACCTGCTGTTACTGAGTAGTTGTGGGTCTTGGCTCCTCCCAGTAATCCAGTGTGCCCTGTAGCACTATG
>JALHUP010000070.1 GCA_022866585.1 Candidatus Zixiibacteriota bacterium
AAAAAAATGAGGCAGCAAGTCTAACTTCTGCCTCAATCAGAAAGAGGATAGAATAAATATTCTGCCTGGTCTTGTTCTTCTTTGACCAACAGTTTAACTGTCAGATTTGAGACTATGACTGAGACTGAGTCCTGATTTTTTCGCAATCTCAACTCTCCGTCTTAGTCTCTTAAACAATCCCTCATTCATATCGAGTTTCGAGGTTTTTCCCCTCCCTACTCAAAACTCCCAACTGACGCAACTTACTTATATCCAAAGTAGTGGGGTGGTGGAAAGTGCTGGGAGTGAAATTTCAGAATCTCTGGGAGCCGGTCGAATATGAAGTTCATGTGTCCTGCCGGATAACCCTCATAGCCTGGATATTCTATATAAGTATGTTCTATTCCGGCCGATGAAAGAAGCTTATCAAAGTCACTTGCTCCCTCATTAAGCTTCAGTTGGTCAAAATTCCCGCAATCTAAATATATATTCAACTCTCCAAAGCCCCCATTAGGGGGAAGTTTGGTAAACATGGTTTTTATATCATGGGATAGCCATCTATCCCATATTCCAGAAATAATAGCTCTGGTGGAATCGAAAGGCAAATCCACCCCATATCTTTTTCCTACTACGTTTCTGACCTCAAAGAAGTAGGGCACTTTGGGATCAGTATCATTTTTATCGTGAGGGGAGAAAGCCGCGGCCATGGCGAAGATAAGTTGCGTTTTGGACTTATCTGGATGAAGAGAGTCAGGCCAAGGACTGATTTTCTTGTAACTGGCAAGAGAGGAGTCATTTTCCGAAATACCATTCTCTTTGAATACCTCTTCGATCATCTCTTTGCTTAAGAATGACGCGAAGGAGAGAAATGGGCTCATGGCACTCACCGATTGAAAGAGGGTGGTATCAAATTCCAAGGCCATCTTGAAGGCACCATATCCTCCCATGCCGTGCCCGCTTATGGCTTTATATCTTCTATCCGCAATAATTTCCTTCGTGTCCGGATCTTTTTTAGCCATGGTGTGAAATGTGGTATCAATGATAAGCATCACCTCATTTATTAAGTAATCTTGATACTTACCGTTTAAATCGGAATTAGTATAAAAACTCCCCCCTAAAGAATTATACCCATCTGGCATAACAATTATCATGGGTTGGATCTCTCCCTCAGCAATCAGGCGATCGGCAATCTGTTGAACCTTATAGACATTGTAGAAGGTTTCATAGTCCCCCCCGAAATCATGAAGCAAATATAAAACGGGAAAGCCATAACCGGACTGGAGCGCAAAATGACGATCTCTGTTGTATTGTGGTGGTAAATAAACGTATATAGTTCTATTCCCTGCATTTGAACCGTCAAGGATACTTCCCTGTAAAGAGGTGAAGAATCCTTTCTGTTCATAAGGCACACGGTAGAGATAACGTGGCCTTACAGGATTTTCCCTCTTTTCACAACTTACCAAAACTAAAGAAAATAAAGCCAAAAACAAAAATCCAGTAAATATCCTTTTCATTTCTTATTCCTCCTTTTTAATAAGGCTCAATGCTCGGCTATCGTTGTCGATGCTCGTAACGAAACTCGCCTTTCGATGTTCGGGGCTCGAAGATTCATTATCAAATTATATGTTCGAGCCTCCAACTTCGAGCTTCGGGCATCCATACGGGCTTCGCCAACGCTAAACGAGCTTCATAAACCTATTTGAAGTTCTCTTGACTCTTTACAGTATTTCTTTTTATCAGGTTAAAACCGATAAGTTAAAGAGAAACAGGATGAATGCAGAGTCATCTTATATTCTCCAGGTAGATTGTCAAAGAATCCATCTTGGTTTTGGTCGACAATGCTGGGTATATCTCTCTTCTTGTGGGCAACCAACTCATAATTATAGCCGAACTCAAAGGAGTTTAGCTTGTAAGAAAGCCCCAGATTGAAACAATTTTTATCTCCCACATCTGGGATCAACAAGGTGAAAGTGGAATTGGGAATGGGGGACTTTTCAAAAAAGTATCCGGCTCTGACTGAGAGGTTTTCTCCAAAAAGATATTCTCCCCCCAAGCTGAATCTGGTGATATCATCCCACTTAAAGAGGAGCTTAGATTTATCTGCATATAAGGCATACAACAAACTATCACCATGGAAAGATAAATCCAAAAATAGATCCTCCGTATTCAGGTAATCTAAGCGAGACCAGCTGGTAGAACTAACATCGAAAGTAAGGGTAAGTTGTTCCAACGGCTTGAAAGCAACTCCCACCCCAAAATCTCCTGGGAGAGGGAGTGTAGTTTCAAAATCTGCATTGGAATATGTCCGGGTGCCTCCTTCAAAATAAGGTTTAAGCGTGGGGAGATACATCTCCATATCTAAGTTTCCTTTTAACTTTACATCAGTGGGGCTTTTGTAGGAGAAACCAAATTGCAGTTTGGGGCTGGCTTTATACAAGATTCCAAGATTGAATCCCACTCCCCAACCATTGGTTTTCAAAGACCAATCCACCGGGAAATACTCATACGGTCGAGGAAGAACCACCGTGGGTGTCAGAACCGTCCTTCTTAGTTTAAAGTCTGCCCGCTGGATGCTTAAGCCTGCTCCCAAGGAGAGCTTTCCTTCCATAAAATTTTTAGCTAAGGTGGGATGAAGGTCCCAGATCA
>JALHUP010000071.1 GCA_022866585.1 Candidatus Zixiibacteriota bacterium
AGGTTGACAAGATAAAAATCTAAATCTTGTTGCTTTGCTATCCAAGTCCCAAGCAACCAGAATCGTAATAACTCGTATTTCTTCTCAGCTATCCCAACAGTTTTGTAATCCGACTTGAAGACCCTTGAGAACCAGTTGTCACTACCTGTTTCATATTTTTTGGAATTACTCATGTCACTTGGGGGGGTATCATTTCCAGCAGTCAGTTTTGCCTCAACAAAGAGCAGTGCATTGTCAGTCTTGATTATAATATCAGGTTCCGAACTTCTTTTTATCTCTTCGCCAAATTCTTCTCTCGCTTTGTTTAACTCAGACCAACTGGAATTCTCTCTTTGGCAATATGACCAATAGATTGCCTCGGCTGATTTTAGAGTGCCACCGATCATAGAATTTAGAATTATCTCAATCAGATTATTTCTTTCCAGGAATCTGAAAACATTCCAGGTAACTGCATCTTCACTATTGTCTCGGGCAAATTGATTTTTACGCTTCACTGTTTTTATCTTATTAAACAAATCTAAATCAGCCTTATCTTTCCAGAGTAGATTGTCTAATTCGCCCTGGTATTCAAAAGTTGACGGTGAAATGTAGATGTTATGTCTTGGACATTTGAATCTCTCTTCTCGTTTGAAAACTTTTCTCTGCCGTTCTACTTTTTCACTGCAACCTTCAACGGGACATTCAACCGTTGTTCCCGTTATTTCGATGCGATGTTTCAACTCTTCCATAGTGAGCATTTTCAATCTCCTGTGTTAAGGACGATTTCAGATAACATGATTTTATGCGCAATTCTTGCAAGAAGCTCTTAAAAAAATGACCAGTGAAGGATTCAATCTACCTGTAAGATCAAAAACTTTCATCCCTCACCTTCCTATGTTTTATGGAGAGAGGGCTAATTTCCTTCATAGTAAACGAAGCTGTCGTCCCATGCTTTCTGTTTTTGTCCGGCCTTCAGGTGAGATTCGGGGGACTTCCTATTTTTCTTAAGGTTTGATCGACTCAAAGAGAGGTCCTCGGTCTGATCCTGCCACCATTTTTGATACTTAGAAACCTTCTGATTCAAATCCTCTTGATGTTTCCCCCTTTTGTTTTTAAAAAACATGTTGTCCACCCTTTCTTGGATAAGTTTTCACCCCTAGGGCCTGAAACTAAAGAGACGAGGCAATAAAACTAAACATCATGAGTTTGTAGAATGCTGTGACTTTCATTTTGTCTTATTACCTTTTTTCCCTTTTGTATCCTTGCGCCCCTTAGCCACTTCTCCGCCCAAGGTGTCCACCTGAGCAGGTCCATCGGAGAATAACTTTTTTCTATCTTCTCTCACCATTGAAGCGACCTTGGTCAGATCCTCCTCGGTGGCGGCGAGTGCCCTCTTGTTTTCCTCTTGGATTTTGAAATAGATCTCTTCTCTATGGATGGTTACCTTTTGGGGGGCGATGATTCCCAATCTGACCTGTCTACCCCGCACTCCCAGGACGGTTATTTTGATATCATCTCCGATGGTCACGCTCTCGCCTAACTTCCTTGTCAGTATTAACATATTTACCCTCTTATAAGAATCTGTCTCTCCCTATCATGAAGAGAACATCCTTTTAGCTAATTCCAAACTGATTAACATCCGAACATTCTATCTTTGGAAAAGAATAACCTTAAACTACTTGCTCTACCACCTTCTCCGAATTTCTTTCTCTTAAAGGAACGGAATGACCTTGGTCTCTTCCCTCCAGGCCCAAGAAGATCTTCATGCTTTTGTCCACATACTTCATGGACTGTTTGATCAAAAATTCATTCTTCTTTCTCTGCCTTTCCAACTTGGTATAAAGGGTAGAAAGAGTGCTTTGCAGTTCCCGGAGTTTGGTGGAATATGATTCCTCCACCAGCTCAATCAATTTGGACAACTTCACCTCACCTTTGTCTATCTTTAGTTTTTCGGCAAGCGAATCCGTTAATTTTATGCGTGCATCTTCCAACTTTCGCGCATCCCCGATGGTCTTCTCTTGCTCTTCTATGGATTTTCTCAAGGAGTCTACCTCATCCTCCACCAGAAATTTTTGTTCCTCGGATAAGAGGGCCAAAAATTTCTCTAAGCACAAAATTTCCTTATTGATTACTTCTATGAGTTGAGATACCTGCGAATGCAATTATGCCTCCCCGTAATTGGTCTGGTATGTTTTATATCGGTATCAATGATAGTTTCTTGACTTTTAGGAACCGATGCCCTGATAACAGCTTATTCTGCCCAGATGGGCGCCCTACAACGGGGGCCAACATCTGCAAAGGATCGGATTCTGTGGTTCATCTTATCAAAACCATTTACCCACCATCTTCAGATTAATTTATTGTCGATGGAGATAGATTTTAATTTTTTTACCAGGTATAACACTCTTTGGCTTTCAGACAATATGAATTCTAATGATCTTTCTATCTTATCCAAAAGCTCTTGATTTTTTTCGAATTCTATGACCCCCTGGCGGGAAAGCCTATACAGGCTTCCCATCTCCATCTTCACCATTTTGATCATTTTATTGATATCATCCGAAGCTTTAGTGGTTTGATCCACTAAATCCAAAATGTCGTCATTCACCCGGATTGGAATGTTACCGGTGTTTCTGGCCGTGGCGGCGGCTGAAGCTAGATTTAATGCTATCAATTTAGCTTGAGCCGCAAACTCCTCTACTGATTTCAGCACATCCTCTGCCTTATCGGTCTTTTGCGATTCGACCATATTTAACCCCTGTAGGTCTTGTCACCCACTCTCTGCTTTTGCAGATAGATAGGAGCTGTTGCTTAAGTCTGTTCATCGTTTATGCGTATGCACTCATACGAGCTTGGGCAACAGTCTCGATAATTACCTTTAAAAATTTACCAACTCCCTTATGGTTTTTTTAAGCTCCTCCAGGTTTGACGATTTCACCAAATAAGCATCTGCCAACCACGATTGAAAATCGCTTTTATAGGTGGAATAGGCTGAATTCAAAATAATGGGCAAATCCTTGTTTATCCTTCTAAAATCAGACAAAATCTCCAATCCGTTTTTCCCCTCCAGCTTTATATCTAAAACCACCAAATCCACCTGACCATTTTGGGCGATCTTTAGGGCATCTTCTGCACCTGTGGCGGTTTTTACCTGGTATCCGTCTTCAGAGAGTTCCTTTTCGTAGAGTCTCAACATGTGTTCTTCATCATCCACCACCAATATGGCCGGAGGTGTCATCTGAGTTCGGTTTTGCCCGGTATGGTATGGTGCAAAGTTTCGTTCATTACTTACGTTTTTCATCTTCCTCCCCCAGGTTTAATGATTTAATGCTGTCATCTGCGAAACTCCCCTCAAAAGGTAACAGGACCGAGAAGATGGACCCCTTTCCCTTCTCACTTTCTGCCATAATCAGTCCACCATGATTTTTGATTATCTCCGAACTTATGGTGAGACCCAAACCACAGGACTCAGGCTTAGTGGTGAAAAAAGCATCGAAAATACTACCCATATGTTCTTTGGGAATTCCAAATCCCGTATCTTTGCTTTCAACTTTAGCGAAACTGCCCTTTTTTTTGGTGGTGATGGACAAGATTCCCCCTTGAGGCATGGCCCAAATGGCATTTCTAAAGATATTCAGAAGGGCGTGGCGGATCTGATCTGGATTGACCATGACCCGAGGTAAATCCGGATGGGGAAGTTTCATCACAGTGATTTTGTTTAAATTTATTTCTCCTTCCATCATCTCCAAAGTCTGGTCTATTATCTGGTTTAAATCGACTTTCTCTAAATTGGTTTTCTCCGGTTTAGTAAAATTCAAAACGTTATCTAAAACCTTCTCCACCCTCTCGGTCTCTTGGGCGATGATCTTCATATATTCGTAATCAGAATCTTGAGCATCTTTTTTCTTCAGAAGGGAGCGGGCAAAACCTCCGATGATGGTCATGGGATTGCGCAGTTCGTGGGCGACCTGTGAGGTTATCTCTCCCAGAACTGACAGCTTTTCAGCCCTCAATAATCTTTGGGTGTTTTCAGCTATCCTTTGGTTAGCTTCCTCTAATTTATTGACCTGTTCCGCCAATTTCTGATAAAGTTTGGAGCTTTCAATGGCGGTGGAGACATGATGAGCGAAAATCTGCATTAACTTAACGTCCTCTTCTTCGATTGGTTTCTGGTTGATGGAATTATCCGCCAAAAGAACTCCGTTCACCTTATCCTTGAACACAAGCGGCACCACCGCCAGACTATCTGCTCCCAAAACCTCAAAGATACTTTTGTTTGTTTCCGAATCTGTTTCATCTTTTCTGATACTTAAAGCCTTCTTTTGTTGCATCGATTGAATCAAAAAATTCTTTTGGTCTGAAGATGCTATTCTCAACTTTTTGACCAGGTCGTTGACTAAAATATCTTTTTTTCTTAAAGCATCCTTATAGGAATGTAACACCTCTTCCAAAGATTGTTTCTTGGTGGAGAGATCCTCCCAGATTCTTTTCGCCTCTGCTGGGTTGGAAGGACCAATGGCGATCTTCCCTTCCAAGAGATTTTCCTCTTCGTTCAATAACAATAAGAATGCCCGATTGAAGCCCAAGCCCTGACCGGCGGTTACCCCAATCAGTATGATCTCCAAAATCTCCTCCAAGTTTAAAGTGCTTCTTAGAGCATTTCCCACCTCGCATATGATGGAAAGCTCGCTTATCTTTTTTTTCAAGCTTTTCTCCAGGTGGGCTTTCTCCGAAATATCCTCCACCACTCCCACCACCCCCCTGCTTCGGCTCCACTCAGAGGTGGAGACGTCTGCCAGCTCTCCATTTATTGGTTTTTCAATATTATTTTTCAAATTTATGGCTTCAAGGGCTAAAAAAGTCTGTTCGCCCTTGGAATTCTCAAACGGTTTGGTTTCTGCAAATGAAGATTTTCCACGGGTAAGGCACTCTTTGACTACCTGGTTAATATGATGTTCTAAAGAATTTACTTCCTTTGATTTTTCTCTTTGTTGCTCCCCTATAAGCTTCGTAAGATACTCATTCATATATATTAAGTTTCCTTTTTCATCACTTTTGAAGATTCCCATGGGCAACCGGTCCAAAACTTCTTCCAAATCGCTGATACAAAAACACACCGGGGAAGTTTCATTGTTCTTTTTCTCAAAGTTTGACATGGTGTCCCTTTAAAATCTTCATTTGACCTTTTCTACATGCTTCGCCGAGGTTGACAATTGCTCAAGAGAGATTCGCTTCGAATGATCTTTTTCTGGTGCCATAGAATAAGCGTTCATTTTTAGTAGTTTTTCGGTGGCTTTTGTGATTTGGTTCGCTTCGGTGGTAATTTCTCTTAGCTTTCTTTTGAATTTGTGATCAACCCTTTTCATTAAATCTGGAGACTTTTGCTCATCTTTTGAGGAGATGCTCTTCAGGAGAAACTGTGCATTTTCGGCTATGGTGGATATTGGATTTTTAATCTTCTGATCCAAGCGCCCCAAGAGTTGGGAGAAGGGAGTTCTGCTTTTACTCTTTAAAAGTTCATTTTCAAGCTCCCTTAAATAAGATTTCGTCTCCTCCAACTCCTTTCCCCTTTTTTCTATTTCAGAGTAGTAAAACATCCGTTCAAGTCCTAAAGCGATGGGACTGGAGATTTCGGTCAAGAATTTCAGATCTTTTGGTCCGAAAGCATTCGGCTTAATATGGCTTAGATTGATAACTCCAAAAAGCTCCTCCCTCAAAATAAGGGGGACAGAGAGAAACGATCTGATCCCATTTTGGAATCTTTTCCTATGTAGATTGGAAAGGAGAATGGGACGCTTCTCCATAGCCACCCAAGCCGAGAAGCCTGATCCGACGTTGAACTTTACAAAATCGATCAGATCCACCTTTTTCCCCACCGAGGCCACCTCCTCTATCTGATTTTTTCTTTTATCCAAAAGAAAAAGGCTAGCCGAGCTATATTCTATCGATTTTCCGATCAGCTTCAATATCCTTTCACAGGTCTTCTTCTCTAAGGAAGATTCTCTGACTAATCTACAGACCTCACATAATACCCCAAAGTCGGTCTCCAAATTTTCTAAAGAATAGGTTAAATGCGAGGCATCCCGCCGATCACGGATCGTTTCTTCAGATTTTGAACATTTCGATCTTTTATGTTTCATTTTATTATAGAGTCAAAAAATCTGGGTTTGAGGTTAAAAAGGATTGCTCAAAGTAAAGCCCCCCAATTGCAATATGTTCAGAAGTCTCAAGTAAAACCGATTTGCAAAAATTTAATGGATGACGGGTTCGTCTTTTAGATAATTCTTAAAATACCGTTTTCACGTCTGGCATGGCCAGGTGAGCAGTGCCAACATAGCTTAAAATAATTTTCTTTAATTTATGATTGAAGCTTCCTACCTTCACAGGCAGTTTTTCTATTTCCTCTTTTGAGGCGAAATTTTCCAATTCCTCTCTTAAACAAAATTCTACGCCCACCAGATATTCCCCGTCTTCTGTGGACTCAAGTCTTTTAGTCTTTCCCAAGACCCCTTCCAAAATCACTAACCCATTCAGGTTCAAGCTTAAAAGTAAAAATGCTCCCTCCGGGATGGTTTTTCTGCTCTCCAAGAGTAACCCCCCACAGCTTAAATTCAAAATCTTTCCCGAACATTGATCTTTTGCCAAACTGAGTCTTCCTCTTTTGGGAATAAGAAGACGAAAATCGACCGGAGAGGTTACCTCTATCCTCACATATTTTCGACCCTGTAAGCTTCTAATGGGAAAAGGATCTTTTTCAGTCAACGGAGGCCAAGTCGATTTCTCCGAGACTTCGATTCCTATTTTAGCACTTAAATTTTTTGTAATGGACAAAACTTTCATCCTTCTTTTAAACCCTTGATTCTGCCTGTACCAAATTCACCTTTCCTTGCTTTGTGGCCAGTTCCACGATCTTTTGAGCTAAGGCGATTTTATTGGGATCATCCTGATTCCTTCGGATAAAATCCTGTCCGGTTCTTTTGGCTTCCTCAAAATAGTTTTCAGCTTCCTTTAAATCTCCTACCCGACGGGAAAGTTCGGCTATCAGATAAGCCGCTTGAATTTTTTGATTTTTCTGGGTAATATCCTTGGCTTCCTGATAACTTTGCTTATAATATTTTAAAGCCGATTTCATGGCTTCATATTCGTTTAAGGGGATCTCGGGCCAACTCTCTTTGAGGGAGGATAAAAAGTTGGCAAAACTCGGATGATTTGCATCTCCATAGAGAGATAAAGCAGGGACCAGTCCTTCGAAGATTCCGGGAGTAATCTTGGTATTTTCTGATTCAGAACCAAGAGAGGAGTTGTGGATCTGGGCGCACATGTCCGTAAGTTCGTCTAAGCTCTCCAGAAGAGATGAAAGATGTTCTTGGATTTTATCCAGCCCCTTAAGATATTTGATCTTAAGCTGTTCTCCTTTCTGATCCATCTCCATATCGCCTGCTTGGGTGTGAAAGCAAGAATCCACCGAGGTTTTAAGGTCGTAGATTTTCTCTTCATGGTTCTGACAATTTGACTGTAAGGCTCTTAGGGTCTTCTCCATGTTGGTCAAATTAAGTTTCTCCATTTTATGAGGAGTATCCCTTCCCTCCTGGTTTTCTCGATAAAGCCAAGCGATGCGCAGAAAGTATCTTCCCAGATCCAAAGCATTGGGTTTTTCTGTTGTTTTTTCACTGTATATCCCCAAAAGAAGTTTAATCATCGCAGACTCAAAAAGATGTCCCTCTGGGTCTAATGCTTGTCCCAGTCTATTTATTAAACTTTCCTCTTGCTTTAATTCCTCTTTGTGTCGCTCCCGAATTAAGCTTAGGCGATGAGTTATAAAAGAGCGATCACTCTTCCATTCCTTGAAGCTTTCATTAAATTCATGGGTATAGAAGCAGTTACGGCAGGTGGCCATGAAATACAGGAGCGGATTTATCTTCTGGTACTCTGGGTTTGCCCAAACTCTCCCATTGGGACAGAAATCAGTGTCTCTCCCTGTTTCAGTATATGCTCCTGCCTTTATGTTCTCAAATTCATTTACCTGACCACAAACCGGACATTCCACTTTGGTCATGAAAAAAGGTGAGTCCAATTTCATTTTTTTTCTTTCCCCACAGGACTCTCAAGTCTATGCTCTTAGCTCTATGCTCTTAGCTCTAAACTCTTAACTAAACCGTCTCACAAAGAGAATTTTTCTTTTATCATTCCTCTCAACTTCATTACCGCTTTGGTATGTATCTGGGAGACCCTGGACTCGGAGATCTGCATAACTTCTCCAATCTCCTTCAAAGTTAACTCCTCGTAATAATACAAGGCTACCACCAACCGTTCCTGTTCTGAAAGATGGCTTATGGCAGAGATGACATAAGCTTTAAGCTCCTCCTTTTCCAGATTTCCTAAGACGGTCTCATGGGAAAGCGCCTCTACTGTCTCCACCCGGGGAACTTGCCGATTGTCTTCCTCTTTGTAGATCAGCTCGTCTAACGATAGCATGGCCGTGGAGGAGACGTCGTCTAAAGCCGAAAAAAGCTCCTCCGAGGAGATTTTCAGCGACTTAGCTAACTCCTTGTTGGAAGGGGTCCTCCCCAATTTATTCTCCAATTTATTCATCGCTTTGTCTATCTCCCTTGATTTTGCTCTGGTGGAACGTGGCACCCAGTCCAAAGACCTTAGCTCATCCAAGATCGCTCCTTTTATTCTTGGAACCGCATAGGTCTCAAATTTTACTCCCCGCGCTGGATCATAATTGGACAATGCTTCAACCAATCCAATCACTCCAGTGCTTACCAGGTCCGATAACTCCACAGACCTGGGAAATCCCAAAGCCATTCTTCCAGCCACACTCTTTACCAGAGGCAAATACTCTTCCAAAAGTTTCTGTCTAACTTGTGGATCGTTATCTTTTTTATATAATAACCATTCCTTTTGAACCGCCATAACATTTACCTCACTTTTATGTTAAGGTTATTTTGCCCATGTGAACCAAAAAGTGCACGTGCGTATGCATTCATACGAATCCCCACTTTCAGTAAACTCTGTTGAAAAAAGGCACAAAAAGAGGTATCGTTTTGTAATATCGTCTCCTCTTTGCAATTTCTTTAATTTTTTCTCCATTGGTCGAGACCAAGATTCGCGTGCAATGTTTTGAGAAATAGGAATTGAGAAAAAGCTTGACAAACTTAAAAATGATGGCAGAGTTCTGTATTCCAATTACTATTGAGTAGGAATCGTTAAGCCGTTGAATCCAGTAAAGAAATAATAACATCACTAATTCTTTCAGCTCTCTTTTTCAGTTCAGTTTTTCGGTTTTTTAATTCGTCATTCATCATCAGTCATGCTCTTTATGCAAACCTTGTGCCTGAAGACGTTCTCGCAAGATGCGGTCGACTTAACACTTTGATAATATGGTAGTTAGAGGCAGTATTTTAAGTATTACTCTAAAGAGAAGAGAGGGTCTTAGTGGGAAAACATTTCCTTGAAAGCAGGATAATTTTTCCTGTCTACAATTTTTTGTGACGAGCTAAAAAGCTTAACTTTTGGAGGGAAGTAGGATAAAAGAGGTGTGGATACCTGTCAGGGTGGGAGTGCACACACGCCATTCACACAGTATCACCATTGCCCAGACTAAAGAAGAATTGATTCCAAAATGCAGTGTTCAGTACGCATATTTTTTAAGGGAATAAAAAAGTCCCCCCAAAACCAAAAAACTTTGGTGGGACTCTCAGTTTCTATTATTTATTCTAAATCAATTGCTTGCTTTTCTTGTAGAATTTTTCCTCTCTGGCTCGATATATTCTTTGTCCCAGATACCATTGGTCAGCTCTGCTACTTTTTCCCCATAAGCAGTTAGACCTTCGACAAAATCATTGGCTTCCAAAGCTTCTTTTGCTTCCTCATTAATAGGACGAGCATGATGCTCTTTCACAATCTGGTGGAAGTGGCGATGATGATCCCTTATGGGACAGGGGGTGATTTCATTCCCCACCTGATCAGGTGGAGCCATATATCCATACTCTTTTTGCCATTTTCTCACTGCTTTCAGAAAAGGAGTTTGCAAGACACAATCCAGATTGTCTCCTCTTTTGTAGACTTCAATTATATTATCGGTGGAATAGGGAGTGAAGACGCAGGGCATTATGTTTCCATGCCAATCTATATAAAAATATCCACCTGATCTCCCGGCACAAAGACAGCCATCGCTTATCGAGCCCGAATTCCAGAAATCAGCGATAAAGAGTTTACCTTCCTCAATTAATTTTTGTTCTCTCAAATACATGTTCAATCTCTGCTCTGGTGTGACCAAAAGATCCAGAGTGAACTTACATCCGATTGGCATATACTGAAAAATCCAGCCATAGATAGCTCCCTGCTGGTTAAAATAGAAATCCATAAACTCATCCGAGAGTAGAAGCTCTGCATTCTCTCTGGTAGCAGTTACGGATATGCCAAAGGGCACCCCCACCTTTCTCAAATTCTCGAAGCCTTTAAGTATCCTTTGATAAACTCCCTTTCCCCTTCTTTTGTCCGTCTCCTCCTCAAATCCCTCTACGGATATGGCTGGAGTGACGTTGCCCAACTCCGCCATCCTTTCTGCCATTTCTTCGTCAATCAAGGTTCCATTGGTGTAAACCAAAAAGTAATTATCCAGGTGGTTTTCAGCCAAATTCAGAATATCTTTCCCCTGGCTTCTCCACATAAATGGTTCTCCGCCGGAGAGGACGGTGAAAAAGGAAGCCCAATTTTCGGTCTTATCCGTGATTATGCGATCCACTAAGTCGAAATCCAGTTTATCGTGATCCTGGCTCAGATCACCTCCGTAACATTTCTCACAATGCAGATTGCACGCTCCCCCAGGGCTGATGGTCAAAAACCCGGGCGGACTAACGCCGAACTTCTTTCTAAAAGCTTCGATCCTATCTCCTCCCCCAAAGAATATGTTGCCCAAAAGCACTTTCAAAAGCCCCCTTCTTACTTTAGGAGAGATATTTTTGTTTTTTAAAGCTTTGTCCACCGCATAAACCAGGTTTCGAGTTACCAGATACTTATCATATTGCACTCTCCGTGGGCGTCCAAAAGGATTTACCTCCACAAATAACTCATAGAGCTTTTTATCTGCCTTCTTGAGCATGATGCCGCGAATGAAACCATGTGCCATAGCCAGGTTAAGCAATTTGGTCAAGGCAACAACAAGCAGTTCTTTTCTTTTTTGGGTAATGTCCATTTCTCCCCTCCTATTCTTCCATTATTTCTTGGACTTAAACGTTCCTCTCCTTCTTTGAAAGAATCCACCCTAATGTAAACTAATAATACCTTTTCTATCCTTAACCGGAACTTAATAAGCTCAGTTTCTTTTTAATCTTCCTCGTCGAAAATCCTCCCTTAACTTTTTTTGAATTAAATCACTAAGCTAAAAAATAAACGGATAGGAAAAAATGTCAAGCAAAAATTAGAACATATCAAATCTTTTCTTAACCATAAAAAACATCGCACGAATTCTGTATCCTGAGAATAATATAAACTCAAAGGATCTGGAATTAATCGTTTCTCGAGAGTCTGCGGACTGCTGGGGAAAATTATTCTTTTTCAGCCTCGCCGGTCATGGGAACGAAACGCACCGGGATGATATTTTCTTTCTTTATTCCCTTCTCCGTTTTAGTCACCACCATAAGCTCCTGGAAAAGATCACCAACCGGTATAACCAACCTGCCCCCGATTTTCAGCTGATCCACCAATGGCTGCGGAATATGATCAGGTGCGGCGGTGACTATGACTCCATCAAAAGGAGCGTGTTCCTTCCAACCTTGATAACCATCTGCACATTTGACCGTAATATTTTTATATTCCAGCTCTTTTAATCTCTTCTCCGCTTTTTCAGCCAAGGAGCAGATGATCTCTATGGTATAAACTTCCTTGGCGATCTCGGCTAAGATGGCCGCCTGATAACCTGATCCCGTGCCGATTTCTAAAACCTTCTCCCCTCCTTTTAAACCTAACAGTTCCGTCATAAGAGCCACTATATAAGGCTGAGAGATCGTCTGTTCCTCTCCGATGGGGAGTGGTCCATCGGTATAGGCAATGTCTTTTAACCCTTCGGCAACGAAGAGATGACGGGGCACCTTTCGCATGGTAGCCAAGACCAGCTTGTCCTTCACCCCTCTTGCCTCTATCTGGGTTTCCACCATCCTCTCCCTTCTCTCCCTATAAATCTCCTCTTGCGATTTTTGGTTTGTCATCTGAAATTCCTTATTTTTTGACTCCTTACAAGAGAAAGGAAAGAATAAAATCACCAGCACGGGCAACCAAAATAAACATGCTTTGAACATAAAAAATCATTTTCTCCGACGGGTCTCCGTCCTTCTTTTGTTAGAAATTTACGATTAACAATAAACTGATTTTTTTAGGGGTGTCAACAGTTTATTTTTAGTTTTGGAGTGCGAAAGCTTGCTTTCGCGATTTTAGATTTTAGTGAAGCTAAATGTCCCTATCTCTCAAATACTTAAATTTTAGAAAGAATCGCACCCCGCCAAAGGCGGAGTGCACTCCGATTCGAGGTTTTTCAACACGCCCATTAGCTTGGCCAAGAAGAGGAAAGGCGGAGATCAGCCTTTAAGGATGAGCTCCGCCTATTGCATCTAGTTTCTTCTTCTTAAAAATCTTATCCGGAAAGCAAAACTTTGAGCTCAGATTCGGTAAAATCGCTTTTGCCTTGATCTGAAATCTCAATGGCTTTTCCGTTAAGCAAGAATATAATCTTGTCTCCCAGAGCAAGGTATTTGCCTATCTCCGGGACTCGCGAAAGCAGTTTGAAATAAGCTTGGCTGAACCTTTCCACTTTGATGGTCTCAAGTTTACCTTCGTATTCGGTATCCACCCAGAGCCCATTTTTATTAAAGAAAGTTTTGGTTCCAGCCTGAGCCACCCTTTCTATCTTTTTGAATTTTCCCTCGGAGTCAAAATACCCGCTCATCGGAGCTTGAGCCACTTTTGCCATAGATAAACTTTTAGCTTGACCTACTGCACCTGCTCCTACTTGCTCATTTGCAAGTTCCTCCCACTGTGGGGCAACGTCTCTGGATAGTTCTCTAGCGGTCAATTGATAATCTGCATCGATCAGGAAAGAGGTGTATTGGTTGATGATTCCATATTTCTTGGAGAGTCGGACCACCTCGTCGACTAACTCCTTGTTTTCTCCATGAAGCCTCAATTCGTCGATCAAATAGCCAACTCTCCTGGTGGCCCAGAGTCTGGGAACAAAATTATTTCTTTCATCGGGAGAGAAATTCACTTCGTAGGTGAATTTTTTCTGAGCGTCTTCGGACGAACCGGATAGAATAACCATCGAGCTTCCTTGGCCCTTGTATTTTCCCAAAACTAAAAGCTGTGACCCTTTAAATATATCGGGAAGCTCTTTGGGATAAATGTCATAAGTCTCTATCTTACCAAATGAAAGCTGAATATCGGTCAAAATGGGATGGGAGACCTTTTTGTAGAAGCTTCCGACTTTGACTTCAATATCCTCATCCGGGCTGACATAATCAGAGGTGGCATGATTATCCTGAGCCAATTTATCTAAAAAATGAGCATTGACGTCATATCCCACGCCGAAGACAAATATCCTAACCCGAGATCTGTTTTGATCTTTCACGTTTTGCAGAATGTTTCCAATATCGGTAACTCCAACTGTGGGCAAACCATCAGTTAAAAAGATGATGAAAGATGCTTTGTTTTCAGAACCAATCTGCTTAAGCCCGGTTAAAAGAGCGTCGTTTATATTTGTCCCCCCATCAGCTTCAGTGCTTTGCACAAATCCTAATGCGCTTTTTATGTTCTCGGGGTTTGCCTGGACTAATCTCTCTTTGAAGCTTTTGACCTGGTCATCGAAATCGATGATGTTGAATTTGTCATTGGGATTTAAACTATTCAGACAAAAGGTAAGGGCTTTTTTGGCTTGCCGTATCTTCTCCCCGCTCATACTCCCGGAGGTATCCAAAATAAATATGATCTCTTTACTTAGAGTCTTATCCGCCGGCACTTCCACTTGAGGAGAGATCATGGCTAAGAAATAGCTCTGGTGGTCCTCATCTTCGTAAGGAAGGAGATTAAAGCCAAACTCATCTTCGGACACGGTATAATAAAGGAGAAAATCTTTATCCGGTCTGGTGTTCTCCTCCACATAGGTTACTATGGCATGGTGATCGTTTTCCTTGTCAATTTTTATATTATGAGATGGAGAATAGATGCTTTTTAGAGGTTGATTTGAATTTATCTCCACCGAAAGCTTTACACTTTGTAGGGGATCTTTCGAGAACTTCTCCGTATTCAAGGTATAACGATAACCGCAGATTCCTCCATTAAGTTTCAAAATCTCTGAATAGTCCAATTTGATGCGAGTCTCACCATTAGCGGGAATGGGATAAACACTGGCTTTGAACATCCCATCTTTAAAATATTCTAAAAGTGCGGGGTCTCTTTTTCTACGGACTATATCCTCATAAATCCTTCTGGCTTCCTGTCGATCCAATATCTTGCCCTTGATCTCCTCTCCCCCTATAAACATCGAGAACTTGGAAATGGAAGCATCCTCAGGAATAGGAAATATATAAGTCCCTTCGAGGTCTCGATGATAGTTATTTACGAATACCTGATCCACCTTAGTCTGCGC
>JALHUP010000072.1 GCA_022866585.1 Candidatus Zixiibacteriota bacterium
AATCATCCTACATAGGGGATGTGTTTTTTGCAGTAATAGGAGAGAATCACCAATGAAGACGACCTAAACTCACCCAACGGTTCTTGCCTAAGCAATTGGCTAATAAAGCCGGGAGAAAGGCGAATCTGTGGAGATAGCGGTCATCGATAATGGAATGGGAATCCCTCCAAACGATTTGCCCCGTATCTTTGAAAGGTTTTACAGAGTAGATAAGGGGCGTTCAAGGGAATTAGGAGGAACCGGTCTGGGGCTTTCCATCGTCAGGCATATAATCGAAGCCCACGGTGGAACGGTCAATGTTCGAAGCCAATTAGGCAAAGGAAGCGAGTTTAGCTTTACCTTGAAAAAGGAATAAACACCATATTAATTCAAGCCAAAACGCACTAACCTCCTACAATTACTCTTTTAGATAGTTTTTTCCTGAAGGCGGAAATTCATTCATTGTGCCTGCCAGGTCCCCAGACTTGGCAGGTGGTAACCCGTCGGGTCAGGAGGCCCGACGGGCACAGAGAAAAGTAATCTTTGGTTCAAGGAGTGAGAGGTATGTCCGATATAGTCATATATAACTCCAAAACTTAATAAAACACGGTATTGTCGTTTGTGAATGAGTTAGCTACCAGGAGGTAGGTCAGGAGCCCCGCGCTCCTGCCATTATTCATTTGTCAGATACGCAGTTCATATGACCTATGAGGTTGTTTGTTAAATAAGTATTGGTGTTATCCAACAACCATATAAACAGTAACTATTGCTACACAAAGGAGGACACAATGATTCCCGAGTTTCACTTCTATCATGGCGTAGCACTTTCAAAGCTCGTGTCGCATAACCAGTTCACGGGACTAACTCGAATCACAAACCCAGGATCTGCTTACGCAGTCAACAACGCCTTTGGTCTGCACATTAAACATTCCACCAAACCCAAGGGACCATGGCAATTCACTTTCACACCAGACCAACAAGAAGAGATCAGGAAACTCTTCCAACGGTTTAACGAAAAGACGTTCATCGTTCTTGTCTGCGGAAAGGTAGGCATCTGCCTTCTAAAATACGGCGAGTATGCCGACACGCTTCAAGAGGATTTCAGAAATCAGAAGGTTCTCATGGTAAGCCGCCGCTCTGGTGGCGGATTCCGTGTGTCCGGCTCCGTGCGTATGAAAGGCGTAGTCCCCTTAAACCGGTATCCTGGAGGCTTGTTTTAATAACTGCTCGAACACTACAATGCTTCTTATCACCAACCTGCGAAGGCTTACAAAAGGGGTGGTAGTAGTTTTGTAGGTCAAGCGTGGCGTAGCCTGCTTGACAATCCTTATTTGTCAAACAGCCCTTTGGTTCGACTTTGCTCACCACCCTGAGCTTGCCGAAGGGCGGGCATGATTGACATACATGGCTAGAATTAGGGAGGTGTATCATGAAGGTATCGGTCAAGAATTTTGCAGTAACGATGGAACTGAAGAATAAGGGGATTGAATTTGATGTCTGCGATAACTCAGGGAATCATTTGGGTGACCTCGTCGTCACAAAAGCAAAACTTATCTGGTGCAAAGGCAAGACAACTTCTGTTAAGGGTATAGAGATTAAATGGGATGATTTCAAATCCTACATGGAATCAAGACAACATATTTGAGCTAACAATTCATCCAAGCTGACTGAAGCAGACAGATGATAACATCCACCTTTGAGTAAACAGAAATCCGTTTCCAGGAGGTGCTCAATGTGCGAATCAAATGCAAACATACTCATTGTAGTTGGCGGAGTATGGATGGCAGTTGTTGCGTTAGTGCAAGCTTTCGGGGTCTGTGTCATAAGCGGAGACAGCGAACTCCGGAAAATTAATACTCTAATGAAAGAGGGAAAATTTCAGATTCAGTCACAGGCACATAAGATAATCCAAGACCGTAACGCTCGTATAATGAGAATTTATGCCGCATTGATGTTTGTCGGGGCGATAATACTATCTGTAGGTGGTTTGTGCAAATAGATGCTGATACAATCAACCGCATAACTAAGGAGGTCACATATGGCCGGTGAATGCGAACAAAACCCCTATTTTTGGTGCCCTTTACAGAGTTCTGATTGCGCCAGTGGAAAGCTTAAGAAACCTTGTTCAATATTGTATTCAGCTACACACGCAAAAGAAGCATTGGCTAAGCAAAATATTTCCTATGAGATTCAGGAAGGTACAATGAAGCTGAAGACCCTCGGAAACTTACGCCCCTAAGCTTTGGTGTAAAACCATCTTGGCTTACACGGTCATTTCAGTATAATCTTCCGTATTCTTGTTCTGCCAGGAGCTACTCCTGTTCTTTCATATCCTTGCACCAGCCAAAGTCTTAATAAATCTTTTTGCTTTTTCAACATCCTTTTCTATATCCTCACAGGTTAATCCCGTATCTACCAAAGCCGGATAGCGATCAGTAAAATAATATCCTGAAACACGCTCGCAGAGGTCACGGTAAGACTCAAGGTCTTCATTATGTTTGACTGCTTCGTCAAGGAGGGCATCCAGTTCATGAATCTTTTGAAGCTTCCAGCCCTTTTCTAACAAAAATGCTTTGAGATATTTTTCAAGAGACTGCTGGAGGAAATACCCTGCCGCCTCAGCATCTTCCTCATCCAACATTATCTTCATTCGATGCCAGTCTTTTTTTGCTACTTTAAGCCAATCAGGTGGGTAAAGAGAATTTTCTGGCTTCTTCATAATTCCATCCCTTTTTCCAATATCTCTTTTACAAATTGGTCCCCTATCTTCACTCTTTCCTCAACCTCTTGTTTAGTTAGAACGATAGGAGCAACAGCAAGACCATTACGCAAATCCCTTATCAGGCGTTTTACAGTTGCCATCCTCTCAAAGAATCGCTCTGTGGTAGGGGCTATGATTAGAATATCCATATCGCTCTCCTCGGTAGCTTTGCCTTTCGCATAAGAGCCAAATAAAATGACCCTCTCGGCTTTATATTCTTTTTTAAGCCTTTGGCTTATTGTCTTTATTCGATCCATTACACCATTCATTTTGGTATCTCCTTTTAGAGGAGGTTTTATCTCTTTGGGTTCTATAGCTAAAACAATCCCAATTTATTTAGGTTATTCCACGCTTTAGGAAATCAAATCTCATGTCTATTTGCCGACCGCTACATTTCTCTTTATTATATCATAATTCTTTGCCGCTATCAAGCTTTTTTTAACCTCGATTTAACACAGAGTTAATCCAGCCGTAATTTACTCTTCGTTTTTACTATTGAACTCAAAGGAGGATTTGAAAAAAAATGGTTTACGTCAAGATTGCGGTTTTTATGATCATGTTCTTTGCAATGGCTACAGCTTTAATATGCCTGATTACGGGAAGAATAAAAGTTAAGCCCATTATTCCAGGAAATGTTCCATGGATTTTCTATTTGATTGAGAAAATGTTTGGCGAAAACGATTCATGCTCAAAGGAGGTGAAAAAGAATGAAATGTCCTAAGCTGGTCAATGGCAAAATAAAAATGTGCGACTCGGAAATGTTCGATGGAATGGTCCCTAACCTTTCTGAGCTAAGAAGGTTCTGCGAAAGCGGAGAATACCACCTGTGCCCGTTTTTTATCGGCTCCAAAAATTTAGTGGAAAGGGAAAAAATAGCGCATTCTGTTTCTGACTGGAACGTTTTTCATCGGGAACTGGTGGGAATATAAGCAAAAGGGGTGAAGTCATGTCTGAAGGAAGAAAAAGGAGGGGACTGCCACCCAAGACCTGCTGGATCACCTATGGGTTACAAGGCTTGAGCACAGAAAAATTCTTGAAAGTAGTCCAAAAGATTCTGGATGGGAAGTTTCTTTTATTGAAGCCTCAGGAGGTCGACCTTGAAGATTCTAAGCCAATCGAGAAGTGTTTTGTAGCACAGAAAGAAATCAACCTTGAAGATCCTGAGATAATTGAAAAGAATTTTGTAACACAGATTTAACATGGATTCAACACGGATGTAACATTAGCGAATGTATTATAGCTAATTATGAAAGAATCGGTGTTGAATATTAGCAGAATGTAAAGGAGGTGGTTAAATTCGTCTAAAGTCAAAAGTCTAAAGTTCAGAGTGGAAAATGTAATCGTTAACTAATTAAAACACAAGGAGGGAAAATGAGTATAAAAACATTAGCAATTTTGATTTTCTCGATATTGTTGAGCCTGAGCCAGTCTTGGGCACAGACTCCTGAGGATAGCACCCGAATCCAGTTTCAGGAATTGAAAGACCGTTTGGATGGCATCTCCGAAAATATGGCAACTTTGAACAGCGACGTTTCTATTCTGAAGTGGGTGAAAATATCCGGTTACATTCAAGCCCGGTATGAATACAACGATAGCTCCAAATACGGGGTCGCAGGCGGATATGATGTCTCCAAAAACCTAAATGCCAATAATTTTTACATTCGCCGGGGAAGGATAAAGTTCACGGTTCAGCCTGGCTCCTTCAGCAAATATGTTATCTATTTTGATGCTTCCAAGAATACGGTCTCATTGAAAGAAGCCTATGTTGAGTTATACAAGACCATACAAGCCTACAACTTCACCTTAACCTTTGGCCAGTTCAATTGGCCCTTCGGGTATGAGATCGAATATTCATCCTCCAAAAGAGATTTCCCGGAAAGAAGCTTGGCTGAGAATAACCTTTTCAAAGGAGAAAGAGATCGGGGAGTGAATCTAACCTGGGCTTTTCCCAAATATCTTCAATTCAACGCCGGTCTTTTCCAGGGTTACGGCATTGAGGACAAAAACTTCACCTGGTTTGATCCCACCAAAGCCAAGGACGTGATCGCTCGGGCTAAAGCAAAATTAGGAATGGTCGATGTGGGAGTGTCTGGTTACTGGGGAAAAGCTTACATCCCTGGAAGTGCGGCTGTGCCAGGAGTAACAACCTGGTATGATAAAAATGGAAATGGAGTCATAGACCCAGATGAGATTAAAACTACTGCACCGAAAGCCGCAGTTCCTGCCGTGGAGAAGGATAAGAGAAGATACGGAGCCGATGCTCAAGTTTACCTCGATGTTTTACCCATTGGCGGAACTGGAATTAGAGGCGAATTATACTTGGCTAAAGATTACAACAAAACTGCCAATGATTCTCTGGCAGATGAAATGGGCTGGTATCTGTGGTTGTCCCAGAACATCTATACTAAATTCGGTGCGGCGGCTCGATATGACTATTGGGACCCTAATACAGATAGTAATGCCAAGAATGATGCCACCGGAACTTTATCCTTAGCCTTCCACTATTTCTGGGATTCTTATGTTAGAATCACCACCGCCTATGACATACCTCATCAGCTAAAAGAGAGCTCGATTTTTTCCAAATATTCTGGGGACAAAAAAGATAACAGATTCACCTTGCAATTTCAGTTCATGTTTTAGATATTGAAAAAGAAAGGAGAACGAAATGAAAAAGTTAGTAGTGAAGAAGATCGGTTTGGTAGTTTTGGCGACTTTGGTTATATCGGTTGCGGCAGGCTTCATGGTCTTTGCAGGAAAATCTATTACCATCAAAGGTTCAGACACCATGCTCATTTTAGGACAGAGATGGGCAGAAATCTATATGAACCAGAATCCCGGCGCAGTCATTCAGGTGACTGGTGGAGGGTCTGGTGTAGGAATTGCCGCTCTGATTAATGGCAGCACCGATATTTGCGAAGCCTCCCGACAGATGAAAAACTCGGAGATAGACAAATTGAAAGAGCGATTCAATACTACCGGAGTTGAAATTCCGGTCGCCCGGGACGGACTATCACTCTATCTGAATGAAGAAAACAAAGTATCCGAACTTACATTGGATCAGCTGAAAGGAATTTACACCGGACAAGTCACCAGCTGGAAAGAAGTGGGCGGAGATGATGCCAAGATACTGCTTTACGGCAGGGAGAACAGCTCCGGCACTTACGTTTATTTTAAGGACAACGTTTTGAAGGGGGCGGATTTTTCGGCTCAGACCCAGACCCTTCCGGGAACTGGGGCAATCGTCAATGCAATATCCAAGGATAAGTATGGAATAGGCTACGGCGGCGCTGCTTATGCCAAGGGAGTGAAATACTGCAAAGTTAAAAAGGATGCGCAGACCCCAGGTTATGAACCAACTCTGGAAAATATAAAAAGTGGGAACTACCCCATCTCGCGCTATCTATTCTGGTACCTGCGCAACAAGCCCACAGGTGAGACGAAGAAACTGGTGGATTGGGTTCTGTCCGAACAAGGGCAGCAGATTGTGAGCAAGGTGGGATATTTCCCGGTGAAATAGAAAGTTTAAATCAAACCTCACCCCCATATCCCCCTCTCCATTTCATGGAGAGGGGGACTAAGGGGGAGAGGTGGAAAGAGCGAATTACCCATTTCAAAGATGAGCCATCTCCAAACCATAGAAAACAAAACCGAAGCTATGAGTTTAAAGAAAAGATTCCGCCTGTCGGAATTCATAATCGAAAAGATCATATTCCTTTCCTCTTTTTTGGCAATTTTAGGCGTGATTCTCATCTTCGTCTTTGTCTTCCGGGAAGCTTTGCCAGTGTTAACCAATCCTGAGGTCAAAAAAGAGGCAAGCCTCAAACTTTTTTTTTCCACTGTAATCTGGCAGCCGGTATCGGACTTGCCTCGATATGGTTTGATTTCGATAATAGTGGGCACGTTGAAGGTAGTGGTGGTAGCCCTGTTTTTTTCAGTTCCCATCTCCGTTGGAGCAGCCATCTACACGGCAGAATTTGCACCGCTTAAGGTAAAGGAATTCATCAAGCCGGTTGCAGAAATCTTGGCTGGGATTCCCTCGGTGGTCTTGGGATTTTTTGCTTTGATGGTGATGGCTTCATTCTTTCAAGGCATCTTTCACTCCACCATGCGTCTGAATGCGTTCAATGCGGGGGTAGCATTAAGCTTCGCCATAATTCCCTTGATCTACTCCATAGCTGAAGATTCGTTGAATTCCGTTCCCAGGAGTTTAAAAGAGGCTTCGTTGGCTTTAGGAGCGAATCGCTGGCAAACCGCCTTTCGCGTCTCTCTGTCCGTGGCTATGCCTGGAGTTCTGGCTGGAATAATTTTGGGTTTGGGGCGAGCGGTGGGGGAAACCATGATAGTCCTGATGGCTTCGGGAAATGCCTCCATCCTTTCTGCCAATATCTTTGACTCGGTCCGCACCATGTCCGCTACCATTGCGGCAGAATTAGGAGAAGTGGTCCACGGGAGTGCGCATTACAACGTTTTGTTTTTCATCGGTGCTTCTCTTTTTGTTTTCACTTTGCTTATTAATTCATTAGCCCATCTCACGGTGGGAAGATTACAAAGAAAGCTGGCAGGGAAAATTTAGATGAAGATCAAGGCGAATATAGCGGGGTCTTTTTTCACTGGTCTCACTCTACTTGCCATGCTGATTATCCTTGCTATCCTGTTTGTAATCATCGGAAACATCATCTGGCACGGGCACAAGATCATAAGCTGGGAGTTTATCAGCAAAGCTCCCCGGGAAGGAATGACTGCAGGCGGAATCTTCCCGGCAATTTTCGGGACGGTGGTTTTAGTAATTTTGATGATTATCGCCGTTCTGCCAGTGGGAGTGATGACTGCCATATACTTACACGAATATGCCAAATCCGACTTCATTTTGACCAAAGCAATTCGTTTTGCAGTGAACAACTTGGCCGGTGTTCCCTCCATTGTATTTGGACTTTTTGGCTTAGGATTTTTTATTCAGTTCATCGGTGCAGGTGTGGACAAATTTTTCGGGCTGGAGGTGGTATGGGGACAGCCCTGCCTTATGTGGGCGGCTTTAACCTTGGCTCTTTTGAATCTTCCGGTGGTGGTGGTCGCCTCAGAGGAGGCCTTGAGAACAGTCCCCAAAGAAACCAGAGAAGCTTCTTTAGCTTTGGGCGCAACTAAGTGGCAAACCATTCGCCGAATCGTCCTGCCCCAAGCTCTTCCGGGAATTCTGACTGGGGCTATTCTTTCTATCAGCCGGGGTGCAGGAGAAGTTGCTCCTATAATGTTCACTGGTGCGGCTTACTTTTTACCCTATCTGCCGCATAAACCGACAGACCAATTCATGGAATTGGGTTATCATATTTACGTGATGGCGACCCAGTCTCCAGACGTGGAAGCCACCAAGCCAATTCTTTATGGAACCGTGTTAATACTTTTAATTTTGACTTTACTTTTGAACTTTATCGCTATATTTATTAGGTCTAAGGTGAGAAGACAGATGAGGCAGAGTTTTTGATTATGAGTCAACAGATAATGGAAGAGAAGACGGAAAGCGAAGTCCCAATCCCTTTGGAAACCGAGGAAAAAAAGACAGACCAGTCTATTACCAAAATCCTGGTGGAGAAGCTGAATTTCTACTATGGCAAAAGCCAGGCGTTGAAGGATATTTCCATTAACATAAAGGAAAATCACATTACGGCTTTTATTGGTCCTTCCGGCTGCGGGAAGTCGACCTTTTTGCGATGCTTGAACCGAATGAACGATTTGATTCCGGGCGTCAAAGCCTTGGGCAAGGTCTTCCTCGACGGAACCGATATTTATTCAGGAAACATTGACCTCTCCGTGTTGAGAAGAAAAGTGGGCATGGTTTTTCAGAAATCCAATCCCTTTCCGAAATCGATCTTTGAAAACGTGGCTTATGGGTTAAGGATTCAGGGGATTAACGATAAGGCTCTCTTAGAAGAAGTTGTGGAGAAGACTTTGAAAGCTGCTGCCTTGTGGGATGAGGTCAAAGATATACTGAATCAGTCTGCCATGAAACTTTCCGGTGGTCAACAGCAGAGGGTTTGCATTGCCCGAGCTTTGGCTGTGGAACCAGAGGTTTTATTAATGGACGAGCCCGCATCCGCTTTAGATCCAATCTCTACTGCCAAAATAGAAGAGCTGATTCAGGATCTTAAGAAAGACTATACCATCGTTATAGTTACTCACAATATGCAACAAGCGGCCAGATGTTCTGATTTTACTGGATTTTTCTTCCTGGGGGAACTGGTGGAGTTTGATCAAACCTCCAAGATATTTACCAATCCAAGGGATAAGAGAACCGAAGATTATGTGACCGGTCGATTTGGATAAGAATCTGAAAGGAAAACCCAGATGATAGTTCACCGACATTTTGATGAAGAGCTAGATCTGCTCAAGCAAAAGCTGGTCTTCATGGCTAGCTTGGCTGAATCAATGATTTATAAAGCCATCAAGTCTCTGATTGAAAGAGAAGATTCCTTGATTCAGGAAGTAAATAAAGACGAGGAAAAGGTTAATCTTTTGCAGATAGAGATCGATGAGTTATGTTTGAGGCTTTTAGCGCTTAAGCAACCCATGGCAACGGACCTGCGGTTCATCACCTCCGCCATGAAAATAAATAGCGAGTTAGAGAGGATCGCCGATATGGCGGTAAATATAACTCAACGTGCCGCAGTTTTGATTAAGCAACCTCAGCTTAAACCGTATATTGATATTCCTCGAATGGCGGACTTGGCCCAGAATATGGTTAAGGACAGTTTAGACTCTTTCATCAAGCAAGACGTAGACTTAGCCAGATCGGTTTTGATTCGGGATGATAAGATTGATGCGTTAAAAGATCAAATATTTCGTGAGCTTCTCACCTTTATGATAAGCGATAACTCCAGCATTCCGAGAGCATTAGAATTGATCTTAGTTTCCAGACATCTGGAGAGAATAGGCGATCACGCCACCAACATAGCCGAGGACGTGATCTATTTAGTGCAAGGCAAAGACATCCGACATCACATTGAGGAACTTGGAGACCGTCGGAAATAGGCGGTGTTTTTTCAAAGATTCCTGCAGAAATAACCTAACCAATTGTTCTCACATAAATAGTTTCCACAAAAACCAAGCACCCTCATCTTTTATCTTAAAATCTAACTTGGGCGAATACATCCCTTGCCCGTTCCCGCTATTATAGAAGATGGGGGTGTCAAAAAAATTAGGGACGACTTTACGAAAAAATTTGCAAAGAAGGGTAACTTTATATATATTATTTGGAAAGTACGGGATGGCAAGAAGGTCCCTTTATGAATTTAAGTGTTGCGTCAGGAGCTACTCTTCCCCGTATAGGGAATCATGGTGACTGACGCACAAGCTGGCTGTCAGGACTGAGCAGGCTGACCGAGAATAGGGATTCAACAGAAAATATTTGCAAAAAGCTTCTCCATGTGGTAAGATGAACTTGAAATGTGATGATTATGAAAGGAGAGGATAAATGGCAAGATTTAAGCCTTACCGGAAGAAGCAAACAA
>JALHUP010000434.1 GCA_022866585.1 Candidatus Zixiibacteriota bacterium
CTTTGCAAGAAAGGCGAGCCTTTGGTCAATCCGGGAAGCAGAAAAATATGAGTCCAATTCTTTCTCTCCATTTCATAGAGAGTATATATGGAGCGTGTGCCTTAAGGGACCGTTGAAAAAGTGGTTTTGGAGTGCGAAAGCTTGTCGGAGCGAAGCGGAGATCCCGCTTTGCGGGGCTTTCGCGGTTTTTAAGTTGGTTCGGGAATTGGAATTCCCGAACCACTCTCGTGCGGGAAATCCAATTCCCGCACGAACAAGAGGGTTTTTCAACACGCCCTTTAGGCGAACCATGTGTGAACTCTTTGTTCTTCGTCACCAAGAGAGAAGAATTTGTAGGGACAGCCCTAGTTGAGCTTAGTGAAATTCCGATTTGTCGGGATGGCTGTCCGCCTTTCCTAAAAAGAACCTAAGGAGAAAATTCAAATGAACACTTTCCCAATAAAGATAATTAACTTTAAAAACGTAAGGATAGGCGAGGTTAAAGAACCGGGCACTCAAGGAGTCACCGTCCGGTGGCTTATCTCTCAAAAAGACGGTGCGCCAAATTTTGCCATGCGCATATTTGAAGTGGAACCGAGTGGATTTACCCCGTATCACAAACATGCCTGGGAACATGAGGTCTTTATATTAGAAGGAAGGGGAATCCTGGTCACCGGGGAAAAGAACTTTCCATTGAAAAAGGGTGATGCAGTCTTCGTTCCGCCAGATGAAAATCATCAATTTAAAAATGATTCCAACGAAAAGTTTGTGTTCATCTGTCTGATACCTATTGAAAAACGACCTTGACCTCACCCCCTTTATTCCCCCCTCCATCCTTCGACAGGCTCAGGACGGTGAGAGAAGTCGAACCGCAAATGTGGAGAGGGGTTCACCCTGAGGGGATTCACCCTGAAGGGGACGGGAGGAAAGGTCTAAAGAATCAAAATGAACACCTTTGAAAATATAGAGCAACGTTTTGGAATTCCTCGCCAATTAAGTATGTCTTTCCCCATGAACCTTTTAGAGTTTCAGAATCTCAAAGATAGCATGAAGGATGGGCGGAATTCGGATGTGACCTTATTTGTTTTCAAAGATAATAAAATTATCGTAATAGCCAAGCCCTGGTATCCCAAAGGACTTTACCGTGCTCCCAGCGGGGGACTCAGACCTGATGAAGACTTGGAACTTTGTGCCTTAAGAGAAGCTTACGAGGAAACCGGAGCAAAAATAGAATTAGGAAAATACATCTTAAGAATTCATGTTACCTTTACCTCCCATGAAGATAAAGTGAATTGGACTTCGCACGTGTTCACCGCCAAATATCTTTCCGGCGATCTGAAGCCAGTTGATACCAGAGAAATAAGAGAAGTGAATCTTTTAAGCCTGGATGAACTCTTTGCCTTAAAGGAAAAACTTTTGGAGAGCGACTCAGGTGGACTCTGTTACCGCGCCGCCCTGACCGAAGCGGCAATAAAGGAAATTAAAAATTGGGAATAGTTCAAAGACCCGTCCGGGAGAGCTTGTCGAAGCGAAGCCCCGATGAGAAGCATTCATATGAATTTGTTACTGCTATTTGATTTCCCCTTACCCTCTCCCTATAAGACGGAGAGAAGCGAGGAGAAACCGGGTAAAATGTGAAAAACTTTTTTACGTTTGTATCTGTGATATGAACTCAAAAGATTTGTGTTTACAAATAAAGGCCGCATTACTTGACAGGGGGGTATCGCTGGTTGGCTTTGCTGATTTGATTGAAATACCAGCAGAAGTTCGTCATTCCAAAAGATTTGCTGTGTCCATTGCTATGGCGCTGGATGCCTCCATAATTGCCAATATCCGTACTGGTCCAACCCGAGAGTATTATTCTGAATATAAGAGGGTTAATGCCCTTTCATCAGATTTGGGGAAATTAACTTCCAGCCTGATAAGAAATCAGGGATATCAAGCAATTCCAAAAGAGCCCACAGGTGTAGGAATTGATCCTAAGACACATAGCACGGCTCTCCCACACAAGACTGTGGCCACACGTGCAGGACTTGGATGGATAGGGAAGTGTGCGCTTCTGGTGACTAAAGAATATGGTTCAGCTATTCGTCTCACTACGGTTCTGACGGATGCCCAGTTAGAAACGGCGATTCCGACAGATCATTCGCTCTGCGGGGATTGCGCGATTTGTGTAAACTTATGCCCTGGGAACGCACCCACAGGAAAGAACTGGAATGTGAAGTTATACCGAGATTCGTTTTTCGATTTCTCTGCCTGCCGGAAGGCGGCAAGAGAGGGTGCGGCGAAGATTGGGATTGACGACACCGTTTGCGGAATATGTATCTCAGTTTGTCCTTGGACCCTGAAATACATTGAAAGGGAAAATGGGACTTAATGGGATCCCTGAAAAACTATAAAGGAGGGAGAAGTTGGAGCGTTCCCCTTATGGTAATTGATTATTTATTCAATACAAAAATCTTTAGTTCAGATGTCCGCCCTTCGACAAGCTCAGGGTGGTGAGCCTGTCGAACCATGATAAGAGTAGGGCACAACCCCCACCCTAACGTAGGTATTTATCCTAAAGCGAAGTCGAAGGACTTACCCAAATGCCTTCCCTAAATTACGCTCCCTTTCGGTGTCTTAGGACAGGCGGGACAAGTCGGCACTTGTAAAACATGAGAAATTTTGTTATAATATATTAAAGGAGCCAATAAATGGAAAAGAAAACACGAGATAGGATTCTACAACTGGTGATAAGCTTGATCGTTTGCCAGTTTGCAGGTTTTATTGGCTCGGTTTTCACGACACCCGCAATACCGACCTGGTATGTGAGTCTAAATAAACCATCCTTCACCCCAGCCAATTGGTTGTTTTCTCCAGTTTGGATTACTCTCTTTGTGTTGATGGGGATATCAGCGTTTCTTGTGTGGAACAAGGGTTTGGATGATAAAAGGGTTAAGACAGCTCTAAGTATCTTCGCCGTTCAGTTAATTCTGAATATCTTGTGGTCGGCGGTTTTCTTCGGATTTAGATCCCCTCTTGCCGGGCTCATTGAAATCGCAATTCTCTGGATGGCGATATTATTGACGACCTTAAATTTTTTCAAAGTATCAAAGACCGCTGGACTACTGCTTTTACCTTACATTCTATGGGTAAGCTTTGCAACAGTTCTCAATTTTTTCATTTGGAGGCTTAATTCTTGAGATTGTGGAGCATACATCCTAAATATCTTGATGGGTTAAGCTTGGTAGCACTATGGTGAAAATCTTTGACGCATCGGCATTGGGTGGGACTGTTTCCCAAACTCCTTTCTTGATGGTTTTGTTGAAAAAGGTTTCGGTTGCGGTTACGTATCGTTTATCGTAAAGTCGTTGTCGTTTATTCGTATGAATGCATACGCATCGTGTTAAGAGTAAAGGCGAAACCAACATCGAAACCGATACGTAGCCGAAACCTAAAACGAGAAACAGGTTTAAGCAACAGCTCCGGGTAATGCAGATGCTGATCCACGTGTGACCTTCGGCAATTCTTCACCGCCAAAGGGGGGAATCGTGAGACTATTGCCGAAGCATCAGAGAAAGGTCAAAGGAGATGGTTGGTCATGAAAAATGATGTATTCACATTCATTGTTGGGGGTAAAGCAGGTGAAGGGGTCAAAAAGGCAGGATCTGTTGCCGCTCAACTCTTTGCCAGTATGGGGCGTCAGGTTTTCCAAATGGACGACTACCAGAGTTTAATCAAAGGAGGGCATAACTTCTCCGTTATCAGCACCGCTAAAAGAAGGATCACCAGCCATTATATAAAAGCGGATTTGGTGGTGGCGCCGGACAAAAGGAGCTATGATATCCACAAAGAACATCTATCTGAACGGGGCATTATGGTCCATAACTCAGATAAGGTTAGTGAGGTAGAGGGCGTGGGAGTCCCGTTGACGACTGAGGCAAAGAAATATCCTAATCCCGATTTGAGAATTGGTGTCGGAGCAGTGGCAACGCTGGCGGCTGTTGCTGGATTGGACAAAGATGGTCTAAAAAAACTTATTCAGAGTGAATATCCCAGAGACATCGAAAACAACATCGCTTATGCCATGGCTATATATGATATAGTCTATCCGAAAATAGGAGATAGGTTCCTGCTGGAACGTGGGGATAAAGAAAGACCAATTATTGCCGGCAATGAAGCCATAGCCCTGGGGGCAGTAGCGGGTGGACTGGATACATATTTTGCTTATCCCATGACACCTTCATCATCTCTTCTGCACTTTTTAGCCGCCCATGACAGGGACCTGGGCGTGACGGTGGTGCATCCCGAAAACGAGATTGCGGTAATCAATATGGCAATCGGCTCGACCTTTGCAGGTGCAAAAGCTATGGTTGGAAGCAGTGGCGGAGGTTTTGCCCTGATGCAGGAGGCTTTTTCACTTGCGGGTATGGTGGAGGCGCCTCTTTTGTGTATTTTAGGATCCAGACCGGGACCGTCCACAGGAGTTCCCACTTATACCGCGCAGGGGGACTTAAAATTCGCCATTCATCAGGGGCATGGGGAGTTTCCTAAAATTGTCGCTTCTCCCGGCAGTGTAAAGGAGGCTTTTTTTCTTGCCGCCGAAATGCTTGATATGGTCTGGCGATTTCAAACACCGGGGATATTACTTACTGAAAAACATCTGTCGGAGAGCGCGATGACCGTTGATATTGATGTTAGTAAGGCGAAATGGCCTGAACCTTTTTTGCATACTGGTGGAGAGTATAAGAGATACCTCGACACAAAAGACGGTGTATCGCCTTTTTTGTTTCCTCCCTCAAAGGAACTGATTAAGTGGGACAGCTACGAGCATGATGAACTTGGAATAACTACGGAAGATCCTAATATGATTGCCAAGATGCAGGAGAAAAGGAACAGAAAAAAGAAAGCAATTATAGATTACATGATGGGAGTGCATACTGTTAATATATATGGCGACAAAGGTCCTGTAATCTTTACCTACGGATCAACCACCATGAGTGTTTTGGAAGCTTTGGAAAGCGGTGAGATAGAGGCCACAGTGGTCCAGCCGATATATCTGGAGCCTCTGCCCGTTTGGGAACTTGACAGGTATAAAGAGAGTGGTGTCATCGTGGTGGAGCTTTCTTGCGCAGGACAGTTTGCATCTTTACTGGAGGAAAAGGTTGGCATCAAGCCCAAGGCTGTTATCAAAAAATACGATGGGAGACCCTTTGATCCCGTTGAATTGGCAAGTAGAATTAAAGAGATATTATAAAATTTCTATAGGATCTCATTGAAAGTTGTTTTGGAAACTCGGTTAACGGTAACGAAACTCGTATCGATGCTTGAAGCTCGAAGGTAGAAGCTGGGGCACTTAATTTAATGAAGAAGTCTTCGAGTATAGAACTCCGAAAGACGAACTTTGTTACGAACTTCGTCAACGAGATCCGCGCATCGAGCCTTATCAAAGGAGGTGATATAAGATGGACGACCTGGAAACCTATGCAGAGAACACCTGGTGCCCCGGTTGCGGGAATTTCGGAATCCTTTCTGCCTTCAAAAAAGCGGTGAGGAAACTTGAGGAGAAAGGGATAAAAAGGGAGAAGATTATTATCTCCGCTGGTATTGGCTGTCACGGAAAGACCTTTGACTATCTTAAACTCAGTGGACTTTATTCAATACACGGAAGATCCATGGCAACGGTGCAGGGTATGAAGATTGCCAACCCCGATTTGAAGGTGGTGGCATTTGCTGGTGACGGCGATGCCTTTGGGGAGGGGATAGCTCACATGATATTCGCCGCCAAGAGGAATGCGGATATAACGGTAATCTTACACGACAACGGTGTGTATGGTCTTACCACCGGGCAATATACGCCAACCAGCCAGAAGGGTTTTAAAGGTCCCTCCACGCCCAAAGGGAGTATTGAAGAGCCTTTGAATCCCTTAGCCCTTATGTTAGAATCAAAAGCGACCTTTGTTGCCAGAGGTTATCCGGTCAAGTTGGATCATCTTGCGGACATAATGGTTCAGGCGGTGGAGCATGAGGGTTTTTCATTTGTGGACGTTCTTCAGCCATGCGTGAGTTTCAACAATACGTATAAGAAATATAATGCTATGGTGGAGATTTTAGATCATATACCCGCTAACTACGAAGAGGCGATGGCTATTGCCAAAAGGGAGGATAAATTGCCCATAGGAATAATATACAAAAAGGAAAAACCACCGTATCATAAGGAATTATATGGAGACTCAAACCCAGTAACAAAGCGAATGTCAAGGGAAGAGAGAATAAAGAAGATCGAAAGTCTACTCTCTTTATGAAAGAAATCGTATAGTGAATGATGAACAACTGATAAATATCATAACAAGGTGAACTTGACTTAATGCTTTAAAATATCAGCACATCGTTGACTCTTAAAGTTCAATCTTTGATAAATCAATAGATGTTTTTGGTAAAGGGTAATCATATTTCGTTACTATCTTGGGGTTGTGATAAACAAACAATGTTTCCTTGGCAGTATCCATGGTTGTCCAGACATATTCGTATTCTACCCCGTTGGGCATGAGAAATTTTTCTCCAAAGACATCCAGAATTCGATTACTGCGAATAAATCTAATTTGACGCATGTATCCTGGCGCAATAGCAAGTTTTTTAGGGAGCTTGAAGTCGGATTCTAGGAGATCAGTATAAAATATTATCTATCAGCTCACGA
>JALHUP010000435.1 GCA_022866585.1 Candidatus Zixiibacteriota bacterium
ATATGCTTCCTCTTTTTCCTTCATTATCTCTGTTTGTCTTTTATTTTTATGGTCATATCTTAGAAGATGTAAAAGTCCATGAATCACCAAGCGCGATGCCTCTTCCTTAAGACTTATCCTATATTCTCGGGCTTGTCTTTTGGCTTGATCTAAAGAGACATAAATGTCCCCCAAGCCCGGATAATCCACACCCATGTTTTTGCCTTCTTTTATGCCAAATGATAGCACATCAGTGGTTTTTCTCCTTCCGGTGAATTCCCGGTTTATCTTTTTCATGAAGTCATCGTCCACGAATATTACATCCACGGGAAGCTTTATCCCTTCCGATTTCAGCACCCGGTAAACAATATCCTCAATTTCTTTCTTTTTAATTCTAGATGTGGGATGGATATTTCCGACGGTGATTTTTTTCAATCTGGTTTTTCTGGAGCAAATCATACGGTTTTTTCTGCCGGCTCTGGATATTCGACTCGGGGATGAAAGGCGCTGATCAAAACCGGCAGGAAACTTTGCTGTATGGAGGAGAGTTCTCTGAAGGTCAAGTTGGAATCCGCCAATTCGCCGGCTTCCAGTTTTGAATCTATGATCTTTTTTATCAAACTCTTTATACGAGAAGGCTTAGGATCATCTAAGGTGCGGGAGGCGGCCTCCACCGCATCCGCCAACATGACGATGGCGGTCTCTTTGGAACGGGGCTTGGGACCCGGATATCTGTATTCATCCATCAACTCCTGGGTGGCTCCTTGCTCCACTGCCTTGTTGTAAAAATAGCTCATCAGGGTAGTGCCATGATGCTCCTGGATGAAATCGATTATCCTTTTGGGAAGATTAGCCTGCTCAGCCATCTCCACTCCTTCCTTGACGTGGGACTCCAAAATCAAAGCACTCATGGAAGGGACCAGTTTCTCATGCTTGCTTTTGGCCCCCATCTGATTCTCCACAAAATACTCGGGCTTTTGCATCTTGCCGATGTCATGATAGTAAGCTCCCACTCGGGCTAAAAGGACATTGGCTCCGATGGCTTTGGCTCCCGCCTCCGCTAAATTCGCCACGATTATGCTGTGATGATAAGTGCCGGGGGCCTCCAGAGAGAGTCGCTTGAGAAGTGGGCGATTCAAATCGGAAAGCTCGAGTAAAGTGATATCGGTGGAAACATCGAAAATCGACTCGAAGATGGGCAGAAGTCCGATGGTCAAAATGGGGGAGACCAGTCCATTAAATAATCCATAACCGCACAATGACAAAATGGCGCCAGGAGAGGAAAGCTTCAAAGATTCGGCAAAATATATGAAGACCACATAAGCAAAAGAAATAAAGAGCATAGGACGATAGAACCTATATCGATGGGTGACCTCTTTGACACTGTAACACGCTAACGTCCCCGCCACAATGCTGATAAAAGCCAACTTGAAATCGAAAAAGTTTACAATTCCGAAAAGTATGCCTAAGGCGAAGGTGGAAATCAAACCCACCTCTAAGTCCAAAAGAATAGTCAAAAGCATGGAGCCGATGGTGACCGGGATCAGATATTCCGAAAGATGCCATTTAAACAAAACCAGATAAGCCGCCACCATCTCCAAAATTATAATGCTTGAGATCATCAGAAGCTTAGCATTGTCGTAGAAGACCTCTCTTTTAATAAAGTATAGAAATGAAGCCAGACTTAAAAGCATCACCCCCACGAAAAAGATACGACCCAAAAGCGGAAAAAGAAAATGCCAGGGATTAGATTTGAGGCCGGATTCGACTCTGGCTTTTGCTAATGAAGAAAGTTTCTCCAAATCAGTCTTGGTGACTTTTTGGCCTTTTGCCACTATGGTCTCCCCCTTCAAAACCAATCCTTTCTGCTTGGTGATTGAGCCCAAAACCTCTTGCTTTCGCTTTTCCATCTCTTTTTGGTTTAAGCTTAAATTGGAAGCCAAAAAACGACTTCCAATTTCATAAAAAGCCTTTACTTTAAGCTGGTCATCTTCAAATTTTACCATAGCCAAAGAAAGGAGCCTCTCTTTGGCTTTGGAAAGATCCAAAAGTTCGTCTTTGGTGAGGGCTCGACTGAGCCTGGCAGTATCCGCAATCCCTTCGTATTGATTTAAGATTATGGCTTTGCCATTTTCACTAAAAGGTAGATTTTGAATATCTTGGATCATTCCGATTTGATAAAGCTCTCTGAGTATGGCAATTAAGTTAGAACTAAAGGTGTCCAGATCCTCATTTGAGCTTAATAGAAGAATTCCCTCCTCCTCCAGGTAAGGAAAGATCAAACGGAGCACCCTTATTCTCGATTCCGGAATCTGATTGGAGTTATTTAAGCTATCCACTCTAGCAAAAAAATACCTGACCGAGGTTATCGCCGAGTCGTCCTTCTTTTGATCGAAATCCAAAACAACCGGAAGATTAGCTAAGACCATTTTTTTGTCCTCCTCTAATTCTTCCTTACTTTTCAAAACAGGAAAGGCAAAGGGGGCGATGATCTCCTCTTCTGCTATGCTTCCCACTCCTGGAAAATCCAGGGAACGATAGATGGATGATACGGGAAAAAGAAAGACTATGATGCAGGTTGTAACTAAAGATAGAACTACCCGAAAAAGATAGAGCGAGGCTTTGTGATTTCTTCCGTTTTTTTCCGAATTGGGTTTGGGCAAAATCGATTTTTTAAAGTCAAGCATAAGAATCTGATAACGAATGGATAATGATGAATGACGGATTTTTAGTTCATTATTACTTATTCGTCATTCGTCATCCCTCATTCGTCATTTCTTTTTAAATGATCTTCATATCTTTGGTAAGCTTTGATGATCTCTTGGACCAGCGGATGCCTTACCACGTCTTTTTCTGTGAGATATATAAACTCGATTCCCTCCACTCCTTCTAATATCTTCTGAATCTGAACTAACCCCGATGCCTTTTTATCCTCCAAATCTATCTGGGTTATGTCCCCGGTGATCACCGCTTTTGAATTCACTCCCAATCTGGTCAAAAACATCTTCATCTGTGCCACCGTGGTGTTCTGGGCTTCATCCAGAAGCACAAAGGAGTTATTTAAGGTCCTTCCTCGCATGAAGGCTAAGGGAACTATCTCGATCACCCCCATCTCCATCAATTTGCGTATTTTCTCTGCAGACAACATATCATGTAAGGCATCATAGACCGGTCTTAGATACGGATCCACTTTCGCCCGGATGTCACCCGGAAGGAACCCCAAGCTCTCTCCGGCCTCCACCGCCGGTCTCACTAAAATCACGCGTCCCACCATCTTTTGCTTCAGAGCCGAGACTGCCATAGCCACTCCCAAATAGGTCTTTCCCGTTCCGGCAGGTCCGATGGAGAAAACGATATCATATTTCTCTATGGCTTCGACATAATTTTTCTGACCGATGGTGCGGGGCTTTATACTTTCCCTGGTAATAATGGATGTGACTATAGAACCGACCTGCAGATCATTGAAGGGACCTATGCCGTCCTGTTTTACCATGCTGATGGCGTATAAAACGTATCTTTCGGAGAGCTCCTTATTTTTTCGCAAATGAGTAATAAGGTCATCGAACAAGGCTTCTAATAGTTTTACCTCTTTCTCCTCTCCCTCCAGATTGATACAATCGCCGCGAGCCACGATTTGGGCATCGAATTGGCTTTCGATCAGGCGCAGAAAAGAACCGCTCTGTCCGAAAAGAAGCCTCTGGTCAACATCCGCAATATCTATTTTCTTGGTCTTTATCAATACCTTTCTCTCTTACCTCCGGATTTAAATCATCGTCTAACGGTGTCGAAACTCGTATCGACACTCGAATTTTCGAAGGCTCGATGCTCGGGAATTATCATCCCCACGAGTTCATTGTTAATACAATGTATCAAAACGTGTGCGTATCTTCGACTTGTTACATTATACTTAATTTCCCCCTCACCCTTGCCCTCTCCCCACAGGGGAGAGGGATGAGGTGACGGGCTTGCTTCTTATCTGCCTACTTTTTACTGCTTACTATCTTTATCCCTAACTCCTTCAATTGTTTTTCATCCACCTCCGAAGGTGCTGAATCCATCAAAGACTGAGCCGCAGTAGTTTTGGGAAAGGCGATGACTTCTCTTATGGAATCCGATCCGGTCATCCAAGCCACGATCCTGTCCAGACCGGGCGCAATCCCTCCATGGGGAGGAGCACCGAATTCCAGAGCTTTTAAAAGAAAGCCGAACATCTTCTCCGCCCTCTGGTCGTCTATTCCCAAAACATTCAAAACCTTTTGCTGAAGCTCTCTTTTATGGTTACGAATCCCACCCGAGGCGATCTCCATACCATTCAGGACCAGATCATACTGATGCGCTCTTATGTTTCTCCAGGGATGATCTTGGTGATCTGAAGGGAGATTCGATTTAAACCCTAAATCTAATTTTTCTAAATCTTCTTGGTAAGGCATAGTAACTATATTGTGCATGGCATCGAATCGTTTCTCCTCTGGATTATATTCGAAAAGAGGAAACTCGTATACCCACAGAAAATTCCATTTGGTTTTGTCAATCAGATCATATTTACGGGCAATCTCCAATCTCAATTTTCCCAAAGACTCCAAGACCACCTTGCGTTGATCAGCCACTATAAATGCTATATCTCCTACTTCTTGATTGAGTGCTTGGGCAATGGAGGATAGCTCTTCCGGGTTTACATATTTTGTGATCGGCGACTTAAAACCATCACTTAAGCGGGTAAGGAAGGTCAATCCTTTGGCTCCAGATTTTTTAGCAAACTCGTCTAATTGATCTATTTCTTTTCGGGAAAGCTTGCCCCCTCCTTTGAAATTTATTCCACAAACTACTCCTTGATTTCTAGCAGTCTCGGAAAAAACTTTGAACTCAGACCCACTGACAGATTCTGTCAGGTCTTTAATCTCCATTTCAAATCGTGTATCCGGCTTATCTGACCCGAATTTTTCCATGACTTCTTTAAACTTCAATCTTGGAAAAGGAATCTTCAACTCGACACCTAATACTTTTCTAAACACATAAGCCATCATCCCCTCGACCACAGAGAAGACGTCTTCTTCTGTGACAAATGACATTTCCATGTCTATCTGTGAATGCTCTGGCTGACGATCTGCCCTCAAATCCTCGTCTCTTAGGCATCGGGCTATCTGAAAATATTTATCGAATCCGGAGATCATCAAAATCTGTTTCAAAAGCTGAGGAGATTGGGGTAAGGCATAGAATTTCCCTGGGTTCACCCTACTCGGGACGATGAAATCTCTGGCTCCTTCCGGGGTGCTTCTAATCAAAAGAGGAGTCTCTATCTCATAAAATCCCTGTGAATCTAAATAGTCCCTTACTGCTTTGGTCGCCTGATGTCTTATTTTTATCCTCTCTTGCAAGGGTGGACGCCTCAGATCCAAATATCTATATTTTAACCTTAATTCCTCTTCGGCATTTGTCTCTTCCTCTATCTCAAAGGGAGGAGTCTTGGATTCATTCAGGATAGTCATTTTCTTAGCTATCACTTCAATCTCCCCGGTTGCCAAATCCTTGTTTGCCATTCCTTCTGGTCTTTCGTTTACCTCTCCTTCCACGCTAATCACATATTCGGCTCTAAGGTGCGTTGCCTCATTCATAGTCTTCTCATCCACAAGATCCGGCTTAAAGACCACCTGGGTGATACCATATCTATCTCTCAGATCGATGAAAAGCAAACCACCGTGATTTCTCCATTTCCGCACCCAGCCATTTAAGATGACGGTTTTGCCGGCATCTTTTTTCCTTAATTCTCCACAGGTACGTGTGCGTTTAAGATGTTTGAATTCCACGAGTTCTCCGATCTTTATATTAAAGGCTTTTCATTCATTGGTATGAACTCTTAGCAGTTTTTGCTTAGCTCCTCAACGGTCTTCAAATATGCCTGTATGGCATCTTTAATATTCTCTAAAGTCTCTTTTTCCGTCTGCCCTTGTGACCAACAACCGGGCAAGCCGGGACACCGAACAGCGTAACCCTCTTCGGTTTTTTTAATGTTTACTTTGTATTTCATAAGCACCTCAAGGACACTTAAACCTGTTTTAACCCTTGGGCAATTCCTATTACCGAAGCATCAAAAAAGGGTTATAAGTTTCTTTTCATGATGCATCAAAGTAACTCCAAGAATTCTTCCACAGTCAGACCCGAGTTGCGAATTAGAGCACGAAGTGTTCCTACAGACAACTCTTTGTGTTGAGGAATCGAGAGATTCACCCTGACGCCTGGTTTCACCATCACTATGTGACTTCCTACTTGTCCCAGCGGTTGCCAACCAGCTTTTTGGAAGGCTTTGACTGCTTCCTTGCCTGAAATATTGCCTAGTTTACCCATTTGGTTATACCGCCACCACAATGGACTGCCGTCCCGGCTGTGGGGATAACGAAGCAGTTGCCTTCTGATCTTCGGCCCATAACCAGGCAATGATCGCTTCCTTGATATTCTCCAGAGCCTTCTCTTCGTCTTTGCCTTGAGAGACACACCCTGGAAGCGCTGGACATTCAGCAACAACCCAACCATCTTCGGCATGCTCAAGGGTAACGTGAAAAATCATAGTCTATTCTCTCCTATTCAACGACCTTAATCTCAAGATCCCGTCCTCTTAAGCTTCGGCAATTCCCATTGCCGAAGCATCAAAAAATAACTCCATCATTTCTCATAAATGATTTCCCCGGTTCTTTTGATTTCGCCCAGAAAATCAAGTTTAGTAGCATTCTTATATTCGTCCAGAGTATAGCCCAAAGCCTCGATCTCTGTAACCTTGGCTTGCCAGGCTAACATTCCTAAGAAGACCAATCTTTGGTGAAAACTCATTTTGCTGAAATCATCGGAGACGATAGCCAAGTCAATGTCGCTCCATTCCCTTTGTTTTCCTTCTACGAAAGAGCCAAATAGAATAACCTTGTCGATATTAATCTTTTTTTTTACCCTATTTATAAATCTTCTAACTTCTTTCAAGTTTTCAATTTTTTCTTTAACCATTTTTGAATCTTAGGATCATAACCAGCCTGATGAAAACAAATTATAAAGAATTATCAACCACCCCGATGCGTATGCATTCATACGAATAAATCTGGGGATGGTTGACCTACCATCTTCGGAGTGCGGAAGCTTGCTTCCGCAGCAAAAGCCCCGCGAAGCGGGATCCTTCGGACAAGCTTTTGCACTCCTAAAATTACAAAATATACCGACTTAAATCTTCATCTTCGACTATGTCCTTCAAAGTATTCTCAACCATTTCTTTGGTGACCTTAACCTTTTTTACCTTCGTATCCGGGACTTTGAACATAACGTCCTCTAAGAGGGTGGTCATCACCGTGTGCAGTCTTCTGGCTCCGATGTTTTCGGTTCTCTCGTTGACCAGGTTGGCGATTTTGGCTATCTCCCCAATGGCTTCATCCGTGAAGGAAAGCTCCACCCCTTCGGTAGCCATAAGAGCGGTATATTGTTTGATCAAAGCATTCTGAGGCTCGGTTAAAATGCGCACGAAATCCTTGGTGGTCAAACTGTCCAACTCCACTCTTATGGGAAACCTTCCTTGCATCTCGGGGATCAGATCGGAAGGTTTAGAAGCATGAAAAGCACCTGCGGCAATAAACAAAACATGATCGGTCTTAACCATTCCATATTTGGTCATTACGTTGGTCCCTTCCACAATAGGAAGAAGATCCCTTTGCACTCCTTCCCGGGAGACGTCTGGTCCGTTTTTCATCTTTTCACCTGCGATCTTATCTATCTCATCTATGAATATTATCCCGGAGTTTTCCACCCTTTCGATGGACTCGGAGATGACCGCTTCTATATCTATGAGTTTTCCTACCTCCTCTTGGGTCAAAATCTTTTGTGCCTCTGTCACCGTGACCCTTCTTTTTTTGGTCTTTTTGGGAAACATCCCGGAAAACATTTCTTGGAAGTTGACTCCCAATTCCTCTATGCCTTGTGGAGAGAAAACCTCGATTATAGGAAACCTGTCATTGGACAAATTAACCTCAATCAATCTTTTGTCCAGCTTGCCCTGTTTTAGTTGTATCCTCAGTTTTTCCCTGGTTCTTTCCCATTTTTCCCCAGAATCATCTTCGTTTCCGCCTGAACTTTCCAACGCTCCGAAGGAAGCGGTAGCGGTTTGAAGTGATAAAGTGGGCTGGGGCACCTGTTTTCTTCTTTGGGGTTTGGGGGGTAAGAGAAGATCCAGTATCTTCTCTTCGGCTAAATTGATGGCTTTTTGCTGCACCGCCTCAGCTTTTTCCCTTTTTACCATGTTGACCGCCAAATCGGTCAGCTCTCTTACCATCGACTCCACGTCTCTTCCCACATATCCAACTTCGGTATATTTGGAGGCTTCCACCTTGATGAAGGGAGCGTTGGCTAAATTAGCTAACCTACGGGCTATTTCGGTTTTTCCTACTCCCGTGGGACCAATCATGATAATGTTGTTGGGCATGATCTCCTCTTTTAACTCGCCATTCACATGTAGTCTCCTCCAGCGATTTCTTAAGGCTATGGCTACCGATTTTTTGGCTTGATCCTGCCCGATTATATATTTGTCCAACGCACGGACGATCTCCTTTGGAGTCAACTCCTTTTGCCACTCTTCCCCTGCTTCTGCCCGTCCCAGGGTATCATTGGTCAGATTTGTATTGTTATTCACCTTAGGCGGACTGGGATTTTTGACTTCAGACATTTTTCAACTCCTTGGCAATTTCTCGCCATCAAAAACGCAACTTTTATCTCCCAATAATCTTTCTGCAAAATCAATATAATACAAACTTGTCAATTCTCAAATCTTTTTAAAATTTTCGTTAACCGGTATGAAAGTTACGTGTAGATCCCGCCTTTAGTCGGAGCGGCCGGGGATAAACAGGGGTTAGTCCTCATACGGTCATAGCCAACAAACCAAAAGCGGAAAAATTAAAGCTCCTCAATTACTATTTTGTCGTTAGTATAAACACAGATTGAGGAGGCAATCTCTATGGACTTTCTCACAATGGTCTTAGCATCCAAGTTCGCAAAAGCTACCAAAGCCCGAGCCGCTGCCAAAGCATAAGGTCCGCCTGAGCCTATGGCGACGATCCCATCATCCGGTTCGATCACGTCACCATTTCCAGATATGATCAACGCATGTTCCTTATCCAAAATCGCCAGAAGCGCTTCCAACCTTCTTAAATATTTATCCATCCTCCAATCTTTTGCCAATTCGACGGCGGCTCGGGGAAGGTTCCCTCTGAATTCTTCAATTTTTGCTTCAAACCTTTCAAAAAGGGTAAAAGCGTCGGCGGATGCCCCGGCGAATCCTGCTAAGATTGTGTCATTATACAACCTACGGAGCTTGTTGGCGTTCTGTTTGACGATGGTCTCCTCCAGGCTGACCTGCCCATCCGCACCTATTGCCACCTTACCATTGTGTCTTAGTCCAATTATGGTGGTTGATCTTGTCATTTAGGTTTAAGGTTATAGGTTAAAGGTAAAAGCTCATTCTTCATCCGTTTACTGTTTACTGCCTACTGTATACCGACTACTGATCACTGTCTACTGATTTTACGCTCTGGGATGCGCTTTTTTATAAACTTTCTTCAATCTATCTGTGGTCACATGTGTATATATTTGAGTAGTCGAGAGACTTTCATGACCCAGAAGCTCTTTAACCGCAAGAAGATCTGCCCCTTGGTCCAAAAGATGGGTGGCAAAGGTATGTCTCAAAGTGTGAGGGCTGGTCTTTCGGTCTTCTGAAACTTGGGTAGCATATTTTTTGACTATTCTTCTAATGCTTCGAGCAGAAAGCCTTTTGGCGGATCGATTTAAAAAAATAGCCTCTCCATTCATCCCAGAGACACCTTCAAATGTGCCTTTGCGCAAACTCAGGTAATTCTTTAACACCTCCAAAGCCTCTTTTCCCACTGGTATAATCCTCTCCTTCCTTCCCTTACCCAAGACCCTCACCACCTCCCCTGTAAAATCTACAGAAGATAAATCCAGATTTGCCAACTCAAAAAGCCTCATCCCGGTGCTATAAAAAAGCTCTAAAATTGCCAAATCCCTCAAGCCCCAAAAACTCTCCTTAGGGGGAAGCTTAAGCAAGCTTTCCATCTGTGAGATGGTTAAAAATGTGGGGAGACTTTTTTTCCTCTTGGGGCTGGAAAGAAAAGAGGCCGGATTTGAAGAAATCTTTCTTTTTCGCAGAAGATATTTGAAAAAAGACCTCAGGACGAAAACCTTATGGGCGATGCTTCCTTCTTTTAACCTTTTCCTTTTCAAAAAGACCAAAAAATCCCTTAAAAGTGATCGGTTGACCTGGTCAAGGGGATTACCCTGCAAATTCCTTTCTTTTAAAAACTCACCAAAATCCGAGAGGTCATTTCGGTAGGAGGTGACTGTATTTTCTGAAAAATTCTTCTCCCTTTGGATATACTGGATAAAATCTTCTTTCTCTTTTTCAAAATCCTTCATCTAAACCACAAAAATTACGGTCAACGAATTAAGCGGATTAAACGGATGTTTTATCCGCTCCATCCGTTTAATCCGTTGACTATATCATTTAGCTAAACTCTCCACTGGCTCAAGCTTTTCATATTTACATTTGATACATTTTAAGTATTCGCCTTTAGATTTGTTGACTTTCTCTACCAAAAATTTAGCACCGCAATTGGGACAGGCTTCATTTACCGGTTTGTCCCAGCTGGCGAATTTGCATTTAGG
>JALHUP010000436.1 GCA_022866585.1 Candidatus Zixiibacteriota bacterium
GAAGGATCATCCGCGAGGACTTGATCTTTGGTCCAGTTTTTTCCGCTATTGGTGCTGTATGCAAATCTTAAATCAGTGCTTTGCATTCTTTCTACATCAGCTCTGATCATAAAGTTAACATCGTGCCCGAACCAGCTATACATAGTCTCCCAAGTTCCATAGTCAGAGTCTATACTCCGATGCTCTGTTCCTACAGGCTCGCCATCATCGGACATAATAAACACCGAGTCTGATGATGGACCTAATAGAGTATAGCCGATGTGAAAATCTGTCACCTTGCTTAAAGTAGTATTCTTCGATGAGAAGTCTACTGTGGTCCAATTGGGATAGAGTTGGATATTGGCGTCGGGGACGTCGACTGAGTCGATTTTCTGAGCAGGAAAACCACTGGTATCTGCCCAAACATAGACTCTAATCCCGCCAGTGCCAGCTTTCCGGTAGAATAGGAACTGAGCAGATTTCAGCGAATACCCAGAGGAGGGCGTGAATCTGACATTAAACAAATCGACTTCCCATGTGTTCGGGATAGGCAAGACGTAATACGCAGTCCCGTCGTCATATCTTAAAGTATCTCTCTCCACCTGTGTATGGTTATACGCCACCCAAACACAAGCTGTGCTTTCTGGTGTAGTATGAAGAGCTGCCACCTTAGGATAGCTATCCTCATATGAATCATCAGTGAGAATTTCCATGACCTCCCAAGAGCCAGGAGCGCAATAATCAGGGTTCCTGCGAAACCAGATCTCCTTATCCTCATCTGCGGATTTTCCTTTCGTCATGCCCGTGCTTTCAAATACCACATAGACATACCCATTACTACCATAGGTTATATCTGGATGTGCCCCATCACTGCAAACTAAAACCTCATTACCCCAGGTTTCTCCAGAATCAGTAGATGTAATGGTGTATAGCCGATGCCAACCCTCCTCTTTCTGATAAGCCACCATGAGGTGTGATCCATCGTCGGTGCAAGCTGAAAAATAGGTGATAGTATCCGCACCCGCTTTAACGTCACAAAACTCTTCAAATGTTCCGCTCTGGGTAAAGCGAGCCATTCTAATATCCCCATTTTGAGGGGAAAACAGAAAGAAAACATACAGCTTGTTGTCGATGCTTCCTGTTAAAGCCACCGGGTAAGAATACTTGAAGCCCCACCCGCTGGCAACGCCACACAGACTAAACCAAGAGGCTCCGCCATTGACAGATTTGTAAACTTTCACGCAAGCATTGCTTGAATCGATATACGTGCTACACCTAACTGCGTATAAGTTCCCACTCGTATCATAATCGCTGGATATTCCCTGGTAAACAGGTCCAGTGGTTATCGTGTCATCATTCCCCCACCGGGAGGGTTTGAAAAATTCATTCACCTCATTTTGCGAAGAAATATCTCGGGGCACAAAATTAGCTTTTTGGGCTGAAGGAAGCTCTCTTTTGTCGACTGCAAAGATTGCAGTCGAGACCAAAAGAGAAGAGAGAATTATCAAAAACACGAGAAATGTTTTGTTTTTGGATGAAAACATTTTTTCCTCCCTCTTAGGTTAAAAAAGTTAGTGAAAGAAAAGTAATGGATATATCAGGCTTGAAAGATCAAAAGCATTAACAATTATCTTCTTTGGTCACCTCCTTGTCTTAACCTCTCCCCCTTTTAGTCTCCCTCTCCACATGTGAGACTGTGTCATAATCATGTTTTGAAGTTGTAGCCGCAATCTTCAGATTGCGTAAGTCATTGGAATTCAACATCTCGATTTCGCAGACTAAAGTCTGCGGCTACAAAAACCGAAATTCTGACACACCCTCATGTGTGGAGAGGGGGAAATAGGGGGTGAGGTAAATCTCCTTCCCTCTCCTTTTAGGAGAGGGTCAGGGTGAGGTCATTAGAGCACCTCCAAAGGGTGGGATTGACCACCTATTTTCTTATCTTAAACTTCCCATCTAACTTTTTCATCTTTTCCACAATTCCACCATATTCAAGTTCAGAATAAGGAAGCATGGCGCAACCGGAGAAGCCCTGTCTTCTTATCTCCATTGCCTTTTGCGAAACCTGATCGCGCACCCAGTCCCAGAAAGGCTGATCGAAGGCATCTGCCGGCTCGGTCAATTTTCCATTTCTCATGGAGAACGCTTGGGCTGAAACTACTGGCGGTCCATCAAAGTAGGAGATTGGACAATCAGCCTTGACCGGCATCAAAGGACCCGTGTGGCTTCCTCTCATAAAACCTGCCACATAATGCCCGATGGAAAAAGGGGCTAAGACCTCGCCTGTGGCAGGAAAAGCGCCTTGAACTCTAACTAGGGCAACCGGATCATCCTTTCCGGTATATTTTCCGGCAATGTTATGCAATCGGGTGGTGCTGACAGAAGCGGCCGGTTCACCGGTATTATTGGAATAAATGGATTCAATAACAAATCTATGATTGTCCCTCAACAATGCGGCAATATCGTATAACTCTTCGGGGGTGGAAAGTTCTATAAGCCTGTCCCCTTCGGTATGCGACACGTCCATGATCACAAACTTAAATCCCTTGTTCATCGAAGGGGAAAGCATCAGCCCGGCACAATACATGGGATCCGCAAAAGCCAAATAGAAAGGTAAGTTGTAAGCCCCGGGCTCGGTCTTGTCCGCAGCAAATTCAATGAAAGATTCATTCGGTCTTTCATCAAATTCCATTTCAGCCACCGCTGGTCCCATTCCTTTAACATTACCCGAGAATGCATCTTTTAAGAGGTCCTGCCCTGCACCATACAACCCTTGCTCTTTTGCCACTTTGGTCCCCTCCACAAAAGCATCCCAGGCTAACTTGTGAATCTGTTCATTCAATGTTCCTTTTGCATGGGTCATGAGTATAGCAATATCATCCCCGGTGCTGGAAATCCTATAATCAATTACTTCTTTGGTCTTGATCCCGTGCTCATAAATGTAATTTGACACAGTTTCTTTAAGCTTTTGGCTCGGCTTAATGTGTCCGCCGATACTACCAATGTCCGCCTTGATTACACTAACCACGATCTTCATTCTTTTACCTCCTTAAATGTTGATGATTCTTTTTCAAATCTAACAGATCGCAATTTAACAAAAAAACCCAAAAAGTCAAATGATTTTACTTCCAGGTTTTCTTAAGGGTGAAAAATACGGCCAAGCTGAAGTCGTAGATCCCGCTTTGGCGGGGACTGACACTCCATAAACAAAAATGCCCCAGCTTGTTTTGGGACAAACCGAGGCATTGTTATCTTGAGTTTCTACAGGGAGATCATAATCCACCGGAAATGGTCACCACCACAATCACGTCGAAGAATTCCATATCATTGGGTGCATTGGGGACGATGGCATACGCAGTGAATTTACCGGACTTGACAAGATTTTTAAGAGTATCAAAATTTTGCAAGAGATCATAATAATGGGCTAAAGTCATCTGTAAAGTGTCGCCGGACGCAACAGTTATTCCGTCCAAAATTATGGTAGCGGAACTTTTCACTGCCGCTGTGTCCGCTAAAACGCTGTCCGATGAAACGTATACCCTTCCGGTGAGGGTGTCGTCTCCGGTATTGGCTAACTTAAAGGTGAAAGAAATGTCCGCAATATCATCAATATCGTCCTTATGGTCTTTCCATATATCCTCTTCGGTCAGATCCACAGTAAATTTGTAAAAGCTTTGGGAAGGATGGATATTTGCATCTTCCACCTCATAAATTATCACCCAGGTGCCGGAGAAAAGAAAACAACTACTTACCAAGAGTATCAGCAGAATGCATCCCCATAAACCCCATAAAGATTTTTTCTTTATCAAATTCCCAATCTCTTTCTTTTTCTTTCTATTCATGCTTTAACTCCTTTCGCTTTTATTCTTTGCCAAAATGATAGTTCAAGCCACCGGAAAGCTCCAGATTATTTCTTCCTCCGCCACCTTCCAAGCTGATTCCATGAAGTCGTGCTCTAACTTCTATCCCCAAGATGTCGGTAGGTAGAAATTCAAACCCGGTTCCAAGGGAGAGCCCTAACTGGGTCTGATCTGCAAGCCCTTTACGCTTTAAGCTGTTTGAGTTTACTCCCAAAAGAGCGTAAAATCGACCGCGGCTAAATTCACCAGGAGTCATCAACAGCAGGTCTACTCCAAAGGAGGTGATAGTTCCGCCTTCCCGGCTCATGGATTGTCCGCCGATGTCAAAATCCTTATCTCCATACTTGGAGTAAACGAAATTGGGTTCCACTCCTAAAAACGGCAACACCGCAATTCTTCCTTTGGCTCCAAAGAGAAGCCCACTTTTCACATCCTCCTGGAATAAAGGAATGTTTACGCCTGCAAAACCGCCAATGCTAAATTTCGCTGCCGACGCCGTAGATACCATCATCAGGAGAAATAAAACTACACCGAAAACAGGAATTAATTTTTTCATTTTTTCCCCTTTCTCGATTTAAATTAATTGAACTGTCACTTTCGTCCTCAAATTAACAAAATTTTGGCTTCCTTCCTTTCTATTTAATGGTTTTGCAACGCACTCTCAATTTGCACAAATATAATCTGATTACATCTTGTGTCAAGAAAAATTTTTAAGACCTCTGGAAAAGTTAAATTTCTTGTTTACTATGAATGGAAAGAAGCAATGGAGTGTCAAGTTTTAGGGATTGTTGAAAAAGTGTTTTTGGAGTGCGAAAGCTTACTTTTCCGATTTTTTAAAATCCAAATGCTCCTATACCACCACCTACACTTCGAGAAAAACTGCTCAGACGGGCACTCCAGTTTGGGTATTTCAAGAAGCTCATTTGGTTCACACGTGCAAACAATGTTTCGCGCTCCCCAAAAAATGTCCCGGCTTCGATTTTTCAAAGCCGGGACCAGAAAAACTCTGATAACAACTTGACCCCGAAAGGAAAATCAAGTAGCACGAACACATCTAGAATATTGTTTCCACGGCAAATACCACCACCACCGTAGCATCATAAACCCTTATATGAAACGGAACATCGGTGGCAATGGCGTATAGGGCGAATTTTCCTTTCATTATAAGATCTCGGATGGGCTCAAGTTTCATTGCGGTCAGGGGAACCTCCACCGTGCTATCCGCAGGTATAACCAGTCCATCTAACACCAAGGTTGCGAGGGATTCGACCTCGGCTATGGTTTGCAAAGTGGTGTCTTTGTAGACGTATAGCTGTCCAGTCGCTGGGGTACTCTCATAGTTTTGAATCCAACCGTAGAAGTATAAAATGTAAATCTCGTCAAGCTTATCCTGGTTGTCTTTCCAATCTTGCTCTTGAGTTAAATCTACGAGCACGCTGTTGAAATGGGTGTCAGTGGACGCGATTTCGTTCTCTATGTCATAGTTTAGCACCAGAGTAATTCCAAAGAGCCAACAGCCGCTCAAAAGCAGGGTAGCAAAAATTGCCACCGCCAACAAAGTCCAGCTTTTTTTCTTCATCTTCATCAGGTTCTGCTCCTTTCTTTTTTATTCTCTGCCGAAATAATAATTTAGACCGCCGGACACCTCTAGATAAGCTTTCCCCCCCTCTCCCACCTTGATGGCATGATATCTGGCTCTAATCTCCAAGCCCAGAATCTCGGTGGGGAGGAATTCAAAGCCGGTTCCAAGCGTCCACCCCAATCCGGTTTCGTTTGAGAATCCTTTGCGTTTGTAAGTATTGAAATTTATTCCGGTCAATCCGTAAAATTTCACCTTGCTCATTCCGGACATTGAGCCCACAAGAAGATCGGCACCAAATGAAGTAATGTCTCCACCTTCCTGCGGATACGTTTTCTCCCGGACCCCCACATCTTTGCCTGCATATTTGGCAAAGACGAAGTTGGGTTCAAGTGCCAAAAATGGAAGAAGAGGGATTCTGCCTTTGGCTCCAAAAAGAGCTCCACTTTTGGCATCCTGCTGAACTAAGGGAAGGTTCAATCCGGCAAAGGCGCCTATGCTGAATTTCCTGGCAGATGCCGTAGATACTATCAACAAGAGAAATAAGATTGTACCGAAAACAGGAATTAATTTTTTCATTTTTTCCCCTTTCTCGATTCAAATTGATTGAACTGCTACGTTCATTTTTAAATTACGAAATTTTTGGCATCCCTCCTTTCTGTTTAATGGTTTTGCAACGCACTCTCAATTTGCACAAATATAATCTGATTACATCTTGTGTCAAGAAAAATTTTTAAGACTGTCAACGCAAATCAAAAATGTCATGTTTTTTGCAAATCTAAAATGTCAGTGATATGTAGTTATTAGTTCATAATCTTTTTGTTCTCTAACGGATGGTGGAAGTGATTTGATTTTCTCTTTGGATATGGGTTTGTGTTTTA
>JALHUP010000073.1 GCA_022866585.1 Candidatus Zixiibacteriota bacterium
CCCTGCCCACTCACCGGCGCAGGAGTCCATAAATAACTCACCCCCACCGAAGGATTGGAGGTAACCGTGGCTGATGCCAATGTGCTATCACAGGTCAGCTCATCACCCGCACAGGTCAAGGCTGGCTTGGTGACGTTCTGGGTAATCACCGCTTCACAAGAATCTTTACAACCAGTAGCGGTTATCGTGACCACCACCTTCTTGGTCCCCGGCGTATCGTAGCGGGCATTAGCAGTCCCCTGCCCACTCACCGGCGCAGGAGTCCATAAATAACTCACCCCCACCGAAGGATTGGAGGTTACTGTAGCTGATGCCAATGTGCTATCACAGGTCAGCTCATCACCCGCACAGCTTAAAGTTGGCTTAGTAATATTCTGGGTAATCACCGCTTCACAAGAATCTTTACAACCAGTGGCGGTTATGGTAACCACCACCTTCTTGTCCCCCGGCGTATTGTAGCGGGCATTAGCAGTCCCCTGCCCAGTCACCGGCGCAGGAGTCCACAGGTAACTTACTCCTACTGAAGGATTCGAGGTGACATCAGCCGAAGCCAATAAACTATCACAGGTGAGCTCATCACCTGAACAGTTTAATACTGGCTTGGTGATGTGGACTGTAATTAAGACGGTATCTGTATCGGTGGCTCCAAACCAATCGGTAGCCACAAATATAAATCTATATGTGGAATCAACTGAAGCCGGCAAAAAGCAACACCTACCTGCACTGTATGTTCCCGGTCCTTGAATTTTGGTAATGGTAGCTGTGTCGCCACAGTAGTCTGGATCATAAGTGCTTATGTTATTAAAGCAAATGGTTTCGGGTTGACATCGGAAGAAAGAGGTGTCATTGGGGACTGAAAGAACGGGGGGTCGATTGGGCATCCGGTAGAGTAGAACCAGATCGTTGTGATCCTCATCTCCCCCACCATCGAAATCTTCCCAAGCGATTATGAACTCATTTGGTCTTTTCTTGGAACAATACACCCAGGCATGGTCGTAATGATCTGGATTAAATCTCTGTTCAGTATAATAAACATAAGTAGGACTTTTTGATCCAGCAAAAGGAGCGATGAAAAGCCCATTGGAATCACACCCGGTTATGGTAAAGTAGGCAGTATCGCCGGGGTCGTTCACCCCCCTGAATATCACGTGGGTATCGGCAGGAACACCATGCCCATACCAGCCAGAGGCCGTTTGACCCGCATAGCCAGCCACTTCCGCCATCATCACCTCACTATATTGACCAACTATGGCTACCCAAACCTCCGTGGGTAATCTGTCGTTCACCACATCAATATCATATCCTAAGCTGTCCAATATCTGTTGTAAGGAGGGTTCCCCAGCCTTGTTGCTCATTAAACTGTCCAAAACCTCGGGAGAAAGTCCCATGTAAGTCGAACCTGCTTCATTTTCGGCTTGGGCAGATAAGAACGCAGGTATGATAAAAAGACAATTTAAGCATAAAATCAAAAATGCTCTCTTCATTTTCCCTCCCTTAAGAAGTTGAGTGAATGGTTATTTTCCAATTTTGTTTACTGAAGACTATTATAAATTTCTTATTTACAGACTCCTAACTACGTGGATAAAAATATCCATCTGCTATATTAAAGATATAGATACAATAAACCTCTCTACTACTTTGCTAGTTATCAAAATAACAAACTTTTCTTGAAGGGGTCTAACTTAGCCTTAGGCTAAGTTTTAATCAATTATAATATAAGAACTTCCAAAAATTTGTCAAGCGATTTTTTCGAGTTTTTTAAAATTTTTTCTAATGAAATTGTGGAAATTTTGCACACAGTTCTTTAAAACGACATTTTTGCTTCAACATTTGGTTCTCTTTAGAACACCTCAGAACACCTTTTTGCATTCTTTTGCAATTTTTGACCCCCTTTGGCTTTTCCCAGAATCCAAAGAAGTATCCTAATATCTAACTCACCAGAAAAATTCGAAACCTACTTATCTTTTGTGGTTAAATATCTTAGCCTCACTGCCGATAAAGATAATGTCCCTATAAATTTATTTGGATGATTTTTTACCTCCTTATTACATGGAGCATATCTAAGCAAAGGTAGTGCCAGCTCAATAAAAAAAGATAAAGTAAGGTTATCAAAATGAGCAGAGCTTTGAAGATCCTTTCACGTTCGCAAAATCCACAGCCAACTGGCTCTGAAGAATCAGCTTGTGAGGGGATTTCCAAGAAATTATCTTTACCCGATCCTGATACCCGAAAAGTCAGACAAGCTCACTCTAATCTAAACCCTCCCTTTGGCTTGTCTTCTACTCCCGGCTCGCTTCCTTCGACGTTCCACCTTTGGCGGGAGACGAAGCACAGGCTCGATGAGAGCTTGAGGCAAGGATCGGCTCAAAGGGAACGAACTCGAAGCGAAGAAAAAAAAGAAGGAATTGCTTTGGAAACCATGAATAAACTTATGCTTACCATTTCCCATTATTTGAGCAATCCCCTCACTGTTCTTTTAGGGAAAGTCGAACTCCTCTCGGAGGCTACCGAAAATGGAGAGATGCTAAAAGAAGATATAAAGAAGTTCACGGATTCATGTAAAAGGGAGATACACAAAATAGACTCAATAATCAAGGTCTTCCAAAATTTATGTGAACTGCGATACAAAACATACCCCCCTGGGATAAAGATGCTCGATGTGGAAAAGGAAATAAGAGACAGGCTAAAGGAAGTCGAAGTTTTTGGTATAATTGGAAACAAAAAAGGATAAATAAAAAAGCTAAAAAGTCATGTTGCATTTTAGAAAGCGGTTTAGGGAACGTCAAATGAATTCTGAGACTCGACAGGGGAAATAGGTTGCTGTGATCTTGCAATTCATTTCCTGTGGATTCAGAATTTAGACGGGCTGATTTATCTTCTGCCATTAAAAACTTCTTTCCAGAGTCTCCCAAGGGTGTTCCTTTTTGTAGTGATTAATTTCCGCTCTTTGCCTTTTAGACAATTTTTAATTAGAGTTAAAGCTACTTTGAAAATTACCGATCAATTATAAAACAATGGTGTATTAGAATATTGTATGAAAGGAGGAAGTGATGTCCGATAGGATCCTGGTGGTGGAAGACGACCCTATGAATGCCAAGTATCTCGAATTCGCCTTGACCCGCGTGGGAAATTTTGAGGTTGTCATGACGGAGAATGTGGATCAAATCATTCAAATGGCTAAAGCCCAAGAGGTGGATTTGATTCTTTTGGATATCTCCTTGGCCAATAGTTACTATCAGGGCAAAGAAATGGATGGGGTGGATATTACCAAGTTGCTAAAACAAGATTCAGAAACAAAAAATATTCCCGTCATTTTGGCAACGGCCCATTCTATGAAGGGTGACAGGGAGAGATTTCTAAAACAAACTCAAGCGGACGATTATATTGCTAAACCCATTACGTCTCCCCAGGATCTCATAGATAAAGTCAATCACTTGCTTAGCTTAAGACAGGCGGAATACTTGAATAAATAAAGATCAATTTTCTACTTCAAAAGGGGGTGAGAAAAACTGCAAAATAGTTTTCTTTTCCGCCTTTGGTGAGAGAGAACTTGTCGGATTATAGACCGTTCCCCCGGACTATATGCCATATTGACAAAAACCAGTACAATTAAAGAAGTAGGTTGAAATGAAAAGAGGAAAAAGATGGCCAATTTCTTAAGGAGAGAAAAAAAGAGGTAATGGTCTAACCGAAGAGTGACAACATGGTAATACACACGCACAAAAATTTGATACACTTTGCTTGATTCCTCCTTACCCTACCTTCCTCCCTCAAAGGGAGAGACATAGGGTAAGGGGCGGCCTCGTTTCAGAAATAAATGAGCTTGTATTGATTCAACCATGATCAAAAGGAGAGGGAGATGAAAACGATCAGGTATTTTCTTTTAGTTATCTTTTTAAGCTCAGGGTTGGTTATCTGGAGCTCAAGTGCTCTTTTTTCTCAAACTCAATTCAAAAAGAGTTTTAAAGATTTCTCTGAGATCAGTCTGGAGGAATTGTTGGATGTTACAATCACCTCCGCCTCCAAACACGAGCAGGAGATAAGCCAGGCACCCGCCTTTGTCACGGTAATCACCGATAAAATGATTGAGGCGTTTAACTATCGTAGAGTGGCGGACGCCCTAAGATCGGTTCCGGGTTTGTGGATTACTAGTGATCGATATCTTTTTCAACTGGGCATAAGGGGAGTGGCGGTGCACGGCGACTGGAATTCGAGGATCATCCTTCTGTTGAACGGACACACATTGAACGAGCAGTGGTGTGGAACAGCCAACCTGGATGAGCTTCTGGGCATAGATATCAGCAATGTCAAGCGGATAGAGGTGGTCAAAGGTCCGGGCTCTTCGCTTTATGGTAGTAATGCATTTTTCGGTGTGATAAATGTGGTCACTAAAGATGCTGATTCGGTTGGCGGTCCCCACCTGATAACTCGCTTTACCGACAAAACTAATCGGACTGATGGAGTATTTAGCTTCGGAAGAAAAATTTCAAACGATTTAAAGATCCTGTTCAGTGGGTCAGTTTCAAGTGCTCAAGGAGATCGATTGTTCTTTCCGGAATATCGTGATTTAGAGGAATCGGAGCGGATAGCTCTGGAAGAGGAAGGTTATTCCAAATATTTCTTGAGCCTGGATAAGCTCACTGGTGGCTATACCAGCCGGACGGACTTCTTGAAATCCTACGC
>JALHUP010000437.1 GCA_022866585.1 Candidatus Zixiibacteriota bacterium
CAGCCAGGACCACTGAATTTCACGGCTTTTCCTCCAGAGGCATAAGGATCATCGACGACGGTTCCCCAATCATAATCATACTGCAAATTCCAGTTAGATTCCGGAAAACCCTCCGCTTCCCACAAGGTGTAATGGCTCACACAAGACCAATGAGTTGGCGAATTGTTATCTCCCTCCTGTTCTGCTATTCCTTGCAGTGAGGCATTAGCGAGAGAGTCAATGTAGCCATCGAGATTTTTCCCAAAAACAAGATTGAATCTCAGGCTGTCTCTCAATTCAGGGCACTTACCAGAAAGGTCTTGTACATGGAAACCGCCATAGTAAAATTTATCCGCCCCCTGACTGATGGAGAAAATTGAACAAACCGTCCATACAACCAATACCCCAAAAATCCATTTCCGTTTCATTTTATTTCCCTCCGGTTAGGTCAAAGGTGTAAGGTCAAAGGTGAAAGGTTTAAGGTCAAGAGTTCAAGATTCAAGGTTTAAAATCTTTCCTCTAAACTCTAAACTATCTTAGAAGCACCATCTTTTTCGGCTTGACCAACTCCAAGCCACTAACTTTCATCCGATAAAAATATATTCCCGATGCCACCTCCTTTCCGGATTCATCCTTTCCATCCCATAAAACCTTGTGCTCGCCCGGATACTGCCTCTCCTTAACCAGAGTCTTAACCAACCTACCCAAAAGATTGTAAATGGTTATCTCCACCTCTGCGGGCTGAAAGCCCACATCCGGCAAATGATACCAGATCACGGTTGAGGAATTGAAAGGATTGGGATAGTTTTGAAAAAGTCTAAATACCGGTGGACGGTTCTCCTCCTCTGTGGACTCGCCCACTTCAGTTGCCAGAATCTGAACTTCATCCGAATATTCGCTCTGATGTCCGGTCAAGTCCCAGGCAGAGAGACGATAATAGTAGCTCTTTCCCAGAACAACGTCAGCATCCCGGAACACCGAGCTGTCCTTTGGAACTTCGCCCTCGATTTTAAAAGTATCCGGAATAAATCCAGTCAGGGTGTCTCTATAAACTAAGTAATGAGAAAGATCGGATTCGGTATTAGGTTTCCAGTGTAATGTAATGACGCTCTGTGAAGACGTTGCTCTTAGGCTATCAGGCGCCTTGGGAGGATAATCCTGATAAGTGTAAGTCTCTCCCCATCTCCCTCCGTAACAGCCAATATCCGATCGGGAAGAATCAGGGTCTTTGATATTCGGATCACCCGCATCAATGCAAGGGGAACCATATTGTAAATGATAATCATCACCCCCCCCAAACATAGGGTCTAAATAAATATTCCCCCCCAAAGAGGTATCTACACTACCGCCGTATTCAGTATAGTAATTTTGTGTATTATTCCACAAATCATTATAAGAAACTTGAGGATTAGGAGCAAATCCATTATCTCGGTAGGTTGCGATTCCGTAAACCCCCTCAGCTATAATATTGTTTTTTATCTCATTGGAAAAACTGCTGATGAGGATCACTCCGTAAATTCCATCGCTTATCAAAGTGTTGTTTCTTATCGGAGCCTTTTCAAACTGTCCGGTAAATTTTTCTAAGCTAACAGCATGCCATTCAGGTCCTATAATTAAATTGTTCTCAATGAATGTGGAATCAGTAAAATCGCCATCGATTCCGTGAGTATCCTCCGGACCAGCAATTATCAGGTTCTTTATGACCGTCGGTCCGGCAGAAACCCATAGATCTATTGCTGTATGATTGTTAGTGAAAGTGTTATTGATGATGAGACTCTTGTCCCCGAAGGCTGAAGAGATACCTACTGGGTTGTTTTCGATTATGTTATTAGAAACCTCCGTATTCACCCCTCCTAGACCAATACCGAGGTCACATTGGGATATTTTGTTGTTTCTTATTCTTTTCAGTTTCGAATCGACAGAGTTATAAATTCCGTCGCAAAACTTATCATCCGGAGACCATCCTTTTATATGAAATCCCTCTATAACACTGCTGTCTTGCCCATATACTATATCCCGACCTGAGTTTGCGTAGGGATAGATAAGACATGAATCCATCCCCGCACCCAGCAAAACTATTCCGGGAATCATCATGACGAGTTCCCTATAAGTTCCCGCCCCCACCCTGACCGTATCACCGGCAGAGGCGGCATTTATCCCCTTCTGAATAGAATCCGCCGCCGCCGCCCAGGAGGTATAGGGATAAGTATCACTCCCGGTTTTGGAGACATAATGGGTGTCGGAGAATGCAAAATTAAAAAAGAAAAATTGAAAAAGAAGGACAAACAGTAGGTTTTTTTCCATTTCAGCCTGTCCAAAGAGGATCTATTTTTTCACTTTTACCCATAAACAATATAAACATAAGAATAAGATTAGCAACTGATTTTTTGCGAAACTTAGAAAAACAAAAGGCTGGTATTAAATATTTATACCAGCCTATGAGTCGACTATGTCGGAGCTTGGCTGACCTCTTTTAGCGTCAAGCATCTCGCCACAGGCGGAGATACACGCCCTACAACACCGGGTATAGCAAAAAGCGAGAATGTCCATCCTCACGGACTAACATCCTCGCTTTTTTGAAAAATTGAACCTTGAATTCAGGCTTTAGTAACTGCTCGACTCTCGAAAATATTCGGCTCTGTAGTCTTCGATTTTGGCAGATTTCCGAAGCTGGGCGAACCAGTCTTGATACACCTGACTTTGCTTGTTCTGCAAGACCACGGAACCAAGGGAGTCTTTGATAGAGGCGAAAACACTATCGTCAGTTTTTGTTTTTGAAATAAACTCTATGATGAAGGCTCCCTGGTCCGACTTGATCGGAGGGGAGAGCCGGTTCTGTGGGCTCAAAGAAAAGGAAGCGCCTATGAATTCCGGAGCGTTGCCTATTCCGGGAACGGGGGAACTTCGAGAGAATTCTTCGGTCTCCGCATAGGTAGCATTGTTATCCTTTGCCGCATTCTCCAAACTTTTACCCGCCTGGATCTGGACAAAAATCTTCTGAGCCTCATTATAAGCTAAAGAATCTGCTTTGGTTTTGGAGAGTTTCTGTTTTATTACCTCCTTTGCCTCTTCCAAGGGAGCAATCCCAGCCGGCCTTCTTTCCTTTAGCTGAAAAATACAAAAGGCTTTGGTCATCTCTATGACCAGGCTGGTGTTGCCTATTTTATCCTTGAAAGCAAATCCCTCTACCTCTGGACTTGTGCCAATGCCTCGGATGTATTCCCCCTTGGAAAACCAACCGGTTTGGAAAACAGAGAGGTTTTGTTCCTGAGCCGTTTTAGCCAAACCGGATTTTTGGGCCCGGTCGGCAAACTCCTCTGCCTCCAGCTTTAGCTGATCCAGAGTCTCTTGAGAAATTTGGGTTTTCAGCAGGATGTGGCTGGCTTTAATTTCCTTCTCATTTCCGTTCTCTTTCGTCTCAAAAACTTTGATCAAATGCCACCCGAAATCGGTTTTAACCGGTTCGGACATCTCCCCGGGTTTTAAGGCAAAAGCGGCTTTTTCAAAAACCTCGACCATTTTCCCCTTTCCAAACCAGCCCAGATCACCTCCCTGTTGGGCTGAGCCTTGGTCCTCCGAATATTCTTGTGCCAGCTCAGCAAAATCTCCACCCTCCTCTATTTCCTTTCTTATATCTGTCAACTTCTCCTTAGTCTTCTGTTCATCCATCTCGCTCGGTTTTTTTTCAAATACCAGATAATCGAGGTTGGCACTTTGGTCGCTTTTAAAATCCTCTTTGTGCGCCTGATAATATGCTTGGATTTCTGGATCGCTTACAGAAAGATTTCTTTGCAGAAACTGAAAGACCGGCACCAGAAGGTATTTCACTTTGACTTTCTCGTTATCGTCTGTATAATATTGTCTTATCTCTTCATCCGTCACCCGGACCAAGCCTATGACCGACTGTTGTAGCTTTGACAAGGTCAAATTGGAACGGACGTAAGGCTCCAC
>JALHUP010000438.1 GCA_022866585.1 Candidatus Zixiibacteriota bacterium
ATCCGTTCAGGATGAATCCGTTGACCGAGTTTTTATAAAAACCTCTTGCTTTTTTTGTAATCACTCGTTATTTATGGAAGTAACATGGGAATGTGGAGCGATAAAGAAATGCTTTTAAGAGTGGAAAAAGAGTTTGGGTAAAGTAATTGCGATTGCCAATCAAAAAGGGGGAGTAGGCAAGACCACCACTGCGGTGAATCTATCCTCCTGCCTGGCAGTAGCGGAAAAAAAGACCTTGCTTTTAGACATCGATCCTCAAGCCACCTCCACTTCCGGATTGGGAATAGATAAAAGCAAGCTGGAGAAAAGCATCTATGAAGTCTTGATAGACGGTATACCCATCGAAGAGGTCATCCAGAAAACAGAGCTTGATTTTTTAGATGTAGCTCCTTCTCACCTAAGATTAGTGGGAGCCGAAGTCGAATTGGTCAATCTCTTAGCCCGAGAAAAGAAACTCTCTTTAGCTTTAGGAAGCGTAAAAGATAACTACGACTTCATCCTGATCGATTGTCCTCCTTCTCTGGGGCTTTTGACCATAAATTCCCTGACCGCCGCAGATTCGGTTCTGATTCCACTCCAGTGTGAATACTATGCCTTGGAGGGTTTGGGGCACCTTTTGAATACCATAAAATTGATTCAGGAGCATTTGAATCCTCAACTAAAAATCGAAGGCATCCTTCTGACCATGTACGATGGAAGGCTGAATCTCTCCAAGCAGGTAGCTGAAGAGGCAAGAAAATTTTTCACTGATAAAGTTTATCAAACTGTGATTAACAGAAATGTCAGGCTTTCTGAGGCACCCAGCTTTGGAAAACCTATCATCCTGTATGATGTAATGTCCACGGGAGCAGAAAACTATCTTAGTTTAGCCGAAGAGATATTAAACCATTCAAAGGTGTGAACACATGGAGGAACTCAATCAGAAATCCCCCTTTTATAAAGGGGGAACAAAGGGGGATTAAAAACCCTAGAGCCGTAAAAAATCTATTTCAAGGAACTGAACATGAGTAAGACTGAACGAAGTGAAATCCATAGGATCGCTTTAGGAAAGGGTTTGGAGGCTTTAATTCCTGAATTCCCTAAGGAGCTGATCAAACCCGAAAAGAATTTGGTCCACATAAAGGTTGATAAGATCAAACCCAATCCCTATCAGCCCCGAGGGAAGTTCGATAAGGACAAGATGGAGGAGCTAATTTCGTCCATAAAGGAAAAGGGGATAATTCAGCCGGTGGTGGTTCGTCCAGTTGGAGATGAATTTGAATTGGTGGCTGGCGAAAGGAGATTTTTGGCGGCTCAAAAACTTGGGATGGAAAAAGTTCCGGCTTTGGTGATGGAAAAACTGTCCAAAGAGGAAATGTTAGAGCTTTCCTTAATAGAAAACCTACAAAGAGAGGACTTGAATCCCATCGACCAGGCAAGGGGTTACAAAAGGCTTTTAGAGGAATGTGGGCTTACACAAAAGGAACTGTCCGAAAGGATCGGCAAAGATCGCTCCTCGGTTGCTAACACACTGAGATTATTAAAGTTACCCAAGACGGTTCAAAACTTCATTGCTAACACTGAACTCTCCGAAGGACATGCCCGGGCAATTCTTTCCCTTTCGGGTGAAAAGGAACAAATTACCTTATCCAGACATATAATTAAAGATGGTCTCTCTGTTCGGAAAACAGAAGAGTTGGTCTATGGCAGAAGAGAAAAATTAAAAAGAAGAAAACTTAAGGGAGCCTCTTCAAAGTATCTGGAGATCGAAAATAGTCTAAAGCAGTTTTTTGGGACAAAAGTGAGTGTGGTTCAAGGAAAAAAGAAGGGGAAAATTGAGATAGAGTTTTATTCAGAGGAGGACTTGTCCAGAATGTTAGAGCTTCTGCACATAACCCTCTGATTAATCGAACCCTCTCCTCTGGAGGCAAGGGTGAGGGGGCATAGTATAAAAAGTAACAACGTTTGTATTAGTATCGAGCGTCGATATTCGAAAGACGAGCTTCGATATTGAGCGAAGCGAAATCCGTAGGACGAGCATCGTCACCCTTAAACTAGCTTCGAGATCACTCCCTTCTCCCTTTGTGGCGAAGGACGAGGAGGAATAAAAAAACCAAAAATGTTCAAATTCCGACGAAGATATATCAACTTCCTGATAATTCCCGAAGGTAGCTTGAGAAACATAAGTTTCAGATTATCGTTGTGGAAAACTTGGATGATTTTGGGACTCTTAGGCATCTTGATCATTGTCCTCATCATTTTATCTGTTCTTTATGGCAAGGCTATTTACGGAGGTATTTCGGACAAATCATTGCGCCGGGAAAATGAAAGGCTTAAAAAATATAATGCCAAAGTGGTGGAACTG
>JALHUP010000074.1 GCA_022866585.1 Candidatus Zixiibacteriota bacterium
GGTATTGAGGCGGCTTTAAAGGCTTTGGGAAGAGCAGATGAGGCTTACGTGATAGCTCAGGGAGGTGATGGATCAACTGCAGATATTGGAATCGGTTGCCTCTCCGGGATGCTGGAACGTGGGCACAATATCCTTTATGTGTGCTATGACAACGAAGCTTACATGAATACCGGAGTCCAGAGAAGTGGGTTGACCCCTTTTGAAGCTTCGACAACTACAGCGCCTTCAGGCGAGATCTCTTGGGGAAAAACTACGGACAAGAAAACTATGCCAGAGATAGCGGCCGCACATGGCATTCCCTACGTGGCCACAGCTTCAGTGGGTTACTACGCAGATTTAGAAAAGAAGGTCAAAAAGGCTTTAAACATTAAAGGACCCAAATATCTTCAGATTCATTGTCCTTGTCCCTTGGGCTGGGTTCATGATCCGGCCTTAACCATCAAAGTCGCCCAGACTGCGGTCCAGACCGGTCTTATCCCCCTGTTTGAAATGGAATATGGAAAAGTCACCTCAGTGAGAAAGATCGCTAAGAGAAAGCCAGTGGAAGAATATCTGAAACTTCAGGGAAGATTCAAGCACCTTTTCAAAAAGCCGGGTGGGGAGGAGGAGATAAAAAGAATCCAAGCCATAGCGGATGAGAACATAAGAAAATATAACTTGATATAAAAATATGGACAAAGAATCAGCACGAACTCTGTGCCTTGAGGTCGATTCTTGAGTTTAGGTCGCTCCTGTAATTCTATAAGCTTTTCCGAAGAAAAAGAGGGATTCTTCACACATTTTGCTTGCTTTTAAGCAGGTTGTAATCTAATTTATCAACTGGAGCGTCTCTAATTCAAGGAGGCACAAAGAAAATTTAATTTGAAAAGTGAGTGAGGATTTGAGACCAACTAAAGTCATTCTGTTTTGGGCCTTTTGGCTTTGTTTATCTATCCTGGCCTGTGCTCCGGCGACGGAAAATAAAACAACTTTAGAGATTCCTTTTAAGAAGATTGGCCATTTCATGGTGGGAAGATACGAAGTGGGAGCCATAGAGTATGAGCCTTACATGTTGCCCGCAGGTTATATCCAGCTTTATTATTTCCCGGTTTATGTGGAGGACAAAAGAATACGTGATTTCTATGTGAACCTTTATGGCAACCCGGAGGATTTTCAGATTTTTGGAAAGAAAAAGGTTACCAAGCAATTCATAATGAATCAGCCCTTTTTATGGCTATTGGAAGAGAAAACCGAAAAGGATCCGCATCTGGTCAAAAAAAGATACGAAGGTGCAGTGGAATATGAGAGGATCAAAGAAGATCTTGTAAAAATATTAAGCGAGTGAGATTGGTTTTCATATGCAAAATTCAAGAGCAGTTTTTTATGTAACCAAAGAAGAGCTTATTGCCAAAGGATAGACTAAGGTTTGCATGGAATCTAAAAGCATAGCAGAGTCACCCGAAGAAAAATAGTTTGAAGACAAATTCGATAGATGACATAACTTCTTAATTACGGCATTAACTAAATGCTTGTAAACAGAAAGGAGACTTAAGGATGGTAAGCACAAAAAAAGAACACCTTAAAGAGAAGCCTTATAATGTAAAATACATAGTAGATCCTACTCAGAATGAGCTTCGGGAGCTGGCATTGAAGTTCACCCCGGCTATAATGAAGACCGCTTATGGAAATGTAGATAAGTTCTCCCGTTTGAAAGCCAGGATGGCAAAATATACCTATATTATTGCCCCTGAATCCGAAAAGAGCAATTATTCAGGCAATGTAATAGATCCCGCAAAAGCGCAAGAACTCATAGAGAGACAAAGGGCTTACATTGAGAAGCAGGGGGAGCTGATTGAAATCAATGGATATTACGGATACGGCAAGGGAGCTATGCCGATTCAGTGGCTATATACCAAAGAGGCCGCCAATGTGGCTGGCATGCAGCAGGTCTTGGCTTTTTCCCGCTCCGCCATCGAACCCAAAGAACAGCTTAAACAACCATTCAAGCCCAAATTCCGTTTGGTGTATACCGCAGGTTTGAGTTTCCCAGATATGCCCGGAAATTTGGGAATCTTTGTGGATTTAGAGAATTGGACCACCTACGTGATGGGTTCGGATTACTTTGGCGAGACCAAGAAGGGTGTTCTGCGAATGCTGAATGAGTATGTGTATAGGTTGGGTGGACTGGTGATGCACGCTGGAGCTAAGAAGGTGAAAGTTGGTGGAAAAGCCCTTACCATGGGAATTTTGGGACTCTCCGGCACAGGCAAAACCACCACCACCTTCAGCAAACAAGGAGAACTGGCTCAGCCCATTCAGGACGACATGATTGTCCTTTGGCCTGATGGAACCTGCACCATTACTGAGAATGGCTGTTTTGCCAAAACTTATGGTCTTACTCCCGAATCCGAGCCGGTGATTTACCAGGGGACGATCCATTCAGATGCCTGGGTGGAGAATGTTTTCCCTAACCCGGATGGAACTTATGATTTCAGCAAGGGGCGTCTTACCCCGCAAGAAGTAGCTCGTCTTAAAAAGATGTTGATCGATTCGGGAGCTCCTTCGGAGAATGTGGAAGCCTTCATCAGTGGGAAAGTGAAGATAGACGAGGTGGTGAATGAGGACGACATACCTCAGGACGGATGGGATTTTACTGTTTGGACTCAGAATGGCCGGTCCATTATTCCCATGAAAGCCATCAAGGATGCGGCCAGCTTTGATAACATCCCTCAGGTTAAATCATTGGGAATATTAAATCGTGACGAGGGTCCAGATGCCGCTATGCCGGGAATAGTTCGTTTTCCTACACCGGAGTTGGCGGCTGGATATTTCATGTTAGGCGAGACCTCCAAGACCTCCGCCGCCGGCAAAGAGAGAGGAAAAACCCGATCTCCATTTACTCAGCCATTCTTCACCAGTCTCTTTGGTCTTCAGGCAAAACGTTTCAGTGAGTTAGCTTCCAAGCTCGAAGGATTGGAGACCTGGCTAATGAATACCGGCTATGTGGGAGGAAATGCGAAGGATGAGGCACAGGGTAAAGCCCTCAAGGTGAAGATTCCACACTCCTCGGCTATGCTGGAGGCCATGCTTTCCGGAAAAATAAAATGGACTCTAGATCCAGACTTTGGCTACCAGATCGTGGATGTGAATGCAAAAGAAAATGCAGAGCTTTTGAAAAAGGTTCCCAAGGAGATTTTGAATCCCGAAATTTTCTTTGAGAACAATGGTCGAAGTGCAGATTACCGAGCCTGGGTGGAGAGGATGAAAAAAGAGCGGGAAGAGTTCTTAAATAAATTCAATGTAGATAGAAACATCGTAGAAGCGGTTTCCCACCGATAACAAAGATTTGTTATATATTGTGGGAGGGGACGA
>JALHUP010000439.1 GCA_022866585.1 Candidatus Zixiibacteriota bacterium
AGGTCCCACCATGGCTCATGCGGACAGCTTTGATATAACCATCATCGGCAAGGGCGGACATGGAGCCAGACCGCATGATGGAGTGGATGCCATCGTAGTAGCCGCTCAGGTGATACAAGCTTTACAGACTATCGTTTCAAGAAAAATAAATCCTCTGGAGCCGGTGGTGATAAGTATTGGCACAATGGAAGGGGGATCTGCACGTAATATTATTTGTGATAAGGTGATCTTAAAAGGAACCGCCAGAACCTTGAATAAAGAAGTCGCTAAAAAGATTCCCGGTTTGTTAAAAGAGATCATTTCAGGAATCACCAAAAGCGCAGGTGCTTCCTTTGAGCTCAATTATTATGGAGGCTATCCTATTCTGATCAATCATCCTAAAGCGACGGATTTAGCTCGAAGGTCTATTGCCAAGCTATTTGGCAAGGAAGCTATTTTTGAACTAAGAAGACCGATGATGGGAGGAGAGGATTTTGCTTACTACTTACAAAAAATTCCGGGCTCATTCTTGAGGCTGGGAATAAGAAACCCAAAAAAGGATGCCATTTATCCCTGGCATCATCCAAAATTCACCGTGGACGAGGAGGCTATAAAAATTGGGTCAGCAGTTTTAGCCGGGGTAGCTTTTGATTTTTTATCAGGTTAGATGCTAAGTTACTATTACAAACGTATTAATTATTGTTCCATGTTAGAGCAATGTGCAATTGATTTTAAAATCCCCCTTAGTCCCCCTTTTTCAAAGGGGGAGATTCCTTTTTCCTTTCCCGTCAAGGGGGGAAAATCAGATTGGTCAACGGATGAAACGGATTCTATGTCTTTGCTTTAAGTGGGGGTTGCTCTTCCTTTTTTCTATATTAATTCTATCCTCATCCGCAACTGGTATAGGAATGTATCGGGAGGGGGAATGGGTGAGCTGGTCTATGTTTCGATACGTCACCTCCATCGCCATGGATTTCGACCATGTCTATTTTGGAACCACCGGAGGGGTGATCCGCTATGATAGATATGAGAAAAAATGGGAGACGCCTTTTACCAAAAGCGATGGATTGCCGGATAACTGGATAAGAAATATCGCCTATAATCCGGACGGAAACGAGATCTGGGTCGACACTTATAACGGACCCGCATCATATCAACCCGTCTTTAGGGAATGGTCTCGCGAATTTAATTTTCCTCAAAATCTGGCAAGAAGTGATACCTCCGATCTTAGCTTGCCTAATTTTTTCATGGAGTATGGACTTACCTTCATGCCCAACAGATCTATTATGGATTTTAATTTGAATCAATATAACATAATGGATTATTTGAAAGACGATTTCGACGATTTATGGATCGCTACCTGGGGACTGGGCGCCGGAGTTGCCTATTTACCCTCTCTTCAATTGAAGATGTTAAATTTTGGACTCTATGATAAAGACGTAAAAACGATCTTAATAGATGGGGATGATATGTGGTTCGGAGGTTTAGGGTATGGTTATCGCTCTCAGGGAATAACCCGATACAACCGTAAAACTGAGACTTGGAATTATTATTCCGCTCCGTATACGCCCTTTCTGGTGAGCAACCAGGTGAACGCAATGGAGGCGGACACCAAGTCTGTTTGGCTGGGCACCGAGTATGGTCTGGCTCGCTTCAACAAGAAAGATAATACTTGGAAATCCTACAACACTTTCAAAGGATTGCCAGACGATGAGGTAACCGCCTTAAATGAGGATGGTGACGTTCTGTGGATCGGAACCAGATTAGGTTTGGCTTTTTGTGATGTGAGAAAGGACTTGATCCGAAAGGTGGACGATCCCCTTTTAAAGGGGTTTTATGTTTATTCGATCTTGTCTGACTCCGACTTCGTCTGGGTAGGGACCGAGCGAGGAGTTTATACCTTAGACAAGGACCAAAAGACATGGTATAGATTCTCTACTCCGGATGGCTTGTTATATGGTCAAGTTAGATCAATTGCCAAATTTTCCAGCGACTCTCTTCCCTTGGTCTCTCAGGATTCAAGTGGAAGAAAAACCTATAGCGGAAAAGACGAGATCTGGTTTGGAACGGACATGGGAATTTTAGGATATAATCCGGTGACCAACGAAAGGACGGTCTATCAAAGTAAAATTAATTTTCCTCAGGTGACTGTCATCAAGTTAGTTTGTGACAAAAGATATGTATGGATGGCAACCAAGAATGGGGTGTTAAGACTGGACAGAAAACTCCAAACGTGGACAGAATATACCACCATGGATGGGCTTTTGGACAATTTAGTGCGGGACCTGGTATTGGATGGAGATTACATCTGGTTCGGCACGCCCGAAGGGGTCACCAGATTTTTCTGGAACAATCCGAGATATAGGGATTACTAAATTCATTTGGGAGTGTAAAAACTCTCTATGTTGATAACCCACACTTTATCTTTTGCTATAAAGCGTCACGGACAGGGTGTCCGTGACGAAAGAGATAAAATCCTTACGGATTAACTCCTCTGCGTTGGTAACGGATACATTTTAGAACCAGCACCTAATTTAAATTAGGTGCTGGTTCTTTGCCCGTTATCCCTTCTGTTATGGACGAGGCTAAGGAAATAGATATGAAAGAGCGAATCTTATTGAAGAATATCAATCTCTTTGATGTGGAAAATGACAGTTTGAAAAACAGTGTGGATATTCTAATTGAGGATGGCACAATCAAAGAAATCGGTAAAGTTAATTATATAGATGAAGAAAACCTGACACAGATTGATTGCTCCCACAAATTTGCTCTTCCCGGACTTTTTGAATGTCACGGTCATTTAGCTTGGGTAA
>JALHUP010000440.1 GCA_022866585.1 Candidatus Zixiibacteriota bacterium
ACTTCAAAATATTTGTCCTCGCAAAGCTTGATCGCTCCAAAGCCGGATTCGGCTATGGCAACGCTGTAGCCTTCTTTTTCGAGAAATCCAGCTAACATATCTCTTTGCGATTTTTCGTCGTCAACTATCACAATACGATATAGTGCCATTTGGGTTCCTCATATTCGGACAAGATTTTCTTATATATCATTTTTGATTCCCCCTCACCCTTTCCTCTCCCCCAAGGGAGAGGGTTTGCCTTTCATATCGGCAAGCTCACTATAAAAACGGTTCCTTTCCTTAATTCGCTTTCTACTTCAATTCTTCCTTTGTGGTCGGAGATGATTCGATAAGCTATAGAAAGCCCGAGTCCGGTTCCCTTTTCTTTGGTGGAGAAATAAGGTTGAAAAATCTTGGAAAGGTTCTCCTTAGAAATACCAACCCCTGAATCTCTAATTTCTATAAAAATATTTCTTTGCGAATCATCCAGATAAGCGCGAGCGCTTAATGTACCACCTGAAGGTGTTGCCTGAATTCCGTTTAACATGATGTTTAAAAGAGCTTTCTTCAATTCATTTGGATCAATTTTTGTTTCTGGAAGGCGGGCAAACTCTCTGGTCACTTGGATGTTCTTCTCCTTCGCCTCAAGTTCTACCAGATCCGCCACCTCGTTCAGAAGTTTGCCTACATCGGTGGGGACTAAATTCAGCTTCTGGGTTTTAGCCAAGCTCAAAAACTGATTTATAATATTATCCAGTCTTTTAATTTCATCTAAGATGGTCTTGATAAAGGAGATATACTCTTCCTTGTCCTTCTGAGGAACAAATTCAGATTTCAATCTTTGAGCAGTTATAGAAATAGCATTCAATGGATTTCTTATTTCGTGTGCCACTCCAGCCGCTAAGTTTCCCAAAGCCGAAAGCCTCTCTGCCCTTTTCGCCTCCTCTTCATATTTTTTTAATTCGGTGATATCATGAATCACAGATACAGCACCATTGAATTCTTTTTCTTCATCAAAAAGACACGAGGTTCCGATGATTAAGAATTTATCCTCACCGGAGAAGGTGCGAAATTCCCTTTCCACCTCTTTTGTGGTTCTTTTCTTCTCCAATGTCTGCTTTAACAAACAATCGTCATTTGGAAAGACAACGTCATAATCGTGATTAACGGCATTCTCTTTATTAATCGAAAATATATCCTCAGCTAACCGATTGAACATGATGATTTTCCCATTCTTATCCACTGCCACCACGGCACTGTGCATAGCTTCTAAAACATTTCCGGTTAAAGTTTTAATTTCCTTGTAAGACCGGTCCAAAACAAAATAATTCTGATTCACAATCACAATTCCTATGATCAAAAGCCCCAGGACGAACAGGACACAAGAGAAAAGCATTATCTGTCTTTGATAACTTGACGCTACTTTTTTGTAGTCCTCCAAAGATAGACCAATTCGGAAAATTCCTGAGGGTATCTCTTTCGACATGAAGGGTTTTACTACCTCCAAAACGTCTCCGCCTTCGAAGGGGGTGATCCTGCTTTTGGCTTGGTTTTTTGAAAGCGCCTCTTGTAAGAATGGGTCTTCTTCTATTTTTAACATTTTCTCTACTTTCTTAGAGGCTAAGACTATTCCCTCCCTCGATTGCAGGACTATGTATTCCACACCGCTTTCTTGGCTGATCTTCTGGATTAAGTATCCGATTCCGATTTCTTTTTTGAAACTTTCCATATATGCCGCCGACGTGACCACTACCACCGCACCTTTTTCTTTTGATCTTTCTATGGCCGCCGCATAGCTTTTTTCGGCTAACAAAGCTTTGGCTTCTATTCCAAAGATGGATTCTTTTTTTTCGCCACCCAGAATACTATGAAGCACAGGGATCACCAATGTGGTGGTGTCCTCATAAATTTCCTTATCCTGAGGATCGCTACTATATATTAAATTCATCTGTTCATCAAAAATATCTATCCGTAAAAGATTGCTCCGCTCCGCAATTTCCTGTAATTTTGAATTATCTATCTTGTCTTGTTTCTCCATTCGGTCCACCAGGTAAGCGATGTTCAAAAGCCTCTCCCCTACTATCTCTTCCACCAAAGCATTTGCCCGGATTGTATTCTGGCTGGAAAGGATCAAGCTCTCCAATAAAGCGGTCCCCTCTTTCTCCATCACCTTAAGCATATTGGATTTGCTTTTTTGAATTCCAAAAAACGCAATAAGAAACAAGATCGAAGCCAAAAGCAGAGTAATGATTATCACATATCTTAATCTTATGTTTACCAGAAACTTTGAACTGAAAAAAGATGCCATCTTTTCTCCTCTGATGAAAACAATCTATAGCAAAATTGAAGACGTGTCAAGAGATAGAGATGATAATTAAAGAGGACAAATTGAAGTGTTCACCTTCAGGTGAACCGAAAAAAAAGCCACCTATACGAGTGGCTCTATTATTACTCAAACATTCTTCTCTACAAACTAACACCTGAGTTAGTCAAAGGGTAACATATTATTTCGGCAAATTTTTTAGCAAGGAATCGCTTCCCATTGACTCTAACATTACCTTGGCGTCATCTGCCAGATCGCAATCGGGGTAATTCTTTATGACCTTTTCGTATACTTCCTTGGCTTTGTTATAATCCTTCAAATTCTCTGAACAGACAAATCCGATCAAGAATTGCGCCTTGTAAGAATTAGAACTTTCAGGATAAAGTCTCAAAATCTCTTCGTATGTTTTTATAGCCGAAGTGAAATCCCCTTTTTCTGAATATGCCTGGGCTTCGGCGTAAAGCTGTTCTTCGCTTTTTTTCTCCGCTGAACAAGACCACAAAAACCCCAGGACAGCTAAGAAAACCACGATTTTGGAAAAGTTTGTCAATTTATTTTACCTCCTATTCCGGCAAGCATAAAGGTAAGGTTTTGTTGTTTGAGCATGCTCGATTAAACAAAAACTATCTTATCACCTTTTACGTCTATTTTGATCTTATCTTTGGGTCTAAATTTTCCTTTTAAAATCTCATTAGCCAAAGGCTGGGAGACCAATTTCTGTATCATTCTTTTTAAGGGTCTTGCCCCAAAAGCTGGATCGAAGCCGATCTTGGCTAAATGCTCCTTAGCTTTTTCTGTCAAGCTCGCAGTCATTTCCTGTTCAGCTAATCTTTGGTTCACTTCTTCAAACTGCAGATCCACGATCTTTTTGATCTCTTCAAATGAGAGGGAATGGAATACTATTATCTCATCTATTCGGTTCAAAAACTCGGGTCTTAAAGTCTTTCTCAAAAGGCTTAAAATCTCTGAACGCATCTGTTGATATACCTCTTCTTCATTTTGTGGCGTGATCCTTTTGGACATTTCTGCGATTAAAGATGCGCCAATGTTGGAAGTCATGATCAGGATCGCATTTTTGAAACTGATGGTTCTGCCCTGATTGTCTGTGAGTCTACCGTCATCCAAAACTTGAAGCAGGATATTGAACACTTCGGCGTGAGCTTTTTCGATCTCGTCAAAGAGTATCACGCAATAGGGACGGCGCCTGACCGCTTCGGTCAGCTGTCCGCCTTCTTCATATCCCACATATCCGGGTGGTGCGCCGATCAATCGAGAGACCGAAAATTTCTCCATATATTCGGACATGTCGATTCGGATTAAAGCATTTTCATCACCGTAAAGGGAGAAAGCCAATGCTTTTGCCAATTCGGTTTTTCCCACTCCGGTGGGTCCCAAAAATATGAATGATCCGATTGGTCTTTTGGGATCGGAAAGTCCCGCCCTTGCGCTTCTTACCACGTTGGCAACAGTCTCCACTGCCTGATTTTGACCCACCACTCTTTGGTGCAGTTGTTCCTCTAATTTTATCAATCTCTCTGTCTCAGTCTCAGTCAACCTCGTAACCGGAAT
>JALHUP010000441.1 GCA_022866585.1 Candidatus Zixiibacteriota bacterium
CAAATCTGTGAAGGCAGAGTTATATACTTCTGCGTGTTCTCTTCTTTTCTTAGTCCAGTCGTCCAGGTATTTCAATTTCACGCTGAGTATAGCGGCTTGAAGAGTATCCAGACGGCTATTATAACCGATTGTAGAATGATAATATTTCGGTTTGGCTCCATGAGCTCTCAAAATTCTTACCATCTCCGCTATCTCCGGGTCATTGGTGACCACCATCCCCCCGTCCCCTGCTCCACCTAAATTCTTGCTGGGGAAGAAAGAAAAACAGCCGAAATCCCCTATGGCTCCTGCTTTTTTCCCTTTGTATTCTGCCCCTATAGCTTGCGCCGCATCCTCTATTACTTTGAGGCTATGTTTCCTGGCGACCTCCATGATCGGGTCCATGTCCGCACACTGACCAAAAAGATGGACCGGCATTATGGTTTTGGTCTTTGGGGTGACCTTTTTTTCAATCTGATCGGGATTGATGTTATAAGTTTCCGGATCTATATCAACAAAAATTGGATTTGCCCCTAATCTGGAGATGACCCCGGCAGAGGCAAAGAATGAAAAGCCGGTGGTGATAACTTCATCCCCCGACTTCACCCCACAAGCCCTTAAGGACAAAAGCAAAGCATCTGTGCCCGACGCCACTCCAATGGCGAATTTCGTCCTACAATAGGAGGCGATTTTTTCTTCCAGGCTTTTGACCTCGGGACCCAAAATGAACTGGGTATTGGATAAGACGGAAAAAACCGCATCATCCATCTCTTTCTTTATGACACCATATTGTCTCTTCAGGTCTAAAAATGGAACTTTCATTTAATCCTCCAAACTGTTTAAGAGCAAATGTCATTTTGTCGGTTAATGTTGCTCTGAACTAACAAGTAAGCTTCTTATTCTCTTTTTCAACCAATTACTGAGTTACGCGCAAACAATGGAAAATCACTCTCCCCTCCCTTGGATGGGAGGATGATGAAAAGTTTTTTTTCACCCTCTCCTTAATCCTCCCCCATCAAGGGGGAGGAAATTGTAGTCAATCAAAATCTTCCCATTACTTATATGAAGCTCAGTAATACGTTTGCTATAGTTATTGATTTTCTAACAGCTGATCTTTGGGCACGTCTCTCCAGACTTTGGCAGGCACGCCCAGGACTATCTTTTTGGATGGTGTGTCTTTCGTTACCACCGCACCGGCGGCTACCTGTGAATCTTCACCAATCACCTTTCCGGGAAGGATGGTGGCATTAAGCCCTATTCTTCCTCCTCTTTTGACCGTTACCCCTTTGAAGTGCTTGAATCTTTCCTTGCTTCGAGCCATATAATTGTCATTGCTGGTAGCCACGCAGGGGGCGATGAAACAATAATCCTCCAGTTCCGAATAGGCGGTGATATATACGTTAGTTTCTAACTTGCAATACGAACCGACCTTACAGAAATTCTCAATAGCCACCCCTCTTCCCACAATGGTGAAATCTCCCACAGTAACATTTTCCCTGATCGTAGACAGATCGGCGACTAAAATCTTTTTCCCTAAAGCGGCGCCGGCATAAATCACCACCGAGGTTCCGATAAGGCAGTTGTCTCCAATTTTGGCTGGGGGTAGTTTTTGTTCAATAGTGGTAGCTGAGGTTGCCGCTTTCATCAATTGTTTACCAATCACCGTGTTGTCATCTATTCTGACGAAATCCCCTATTTGGGTTTCAGGATAGATGGTAACGTTGTTTCCGATGATACATCCTTTTCCAATTTGGACGTCTTTATCAATAACCGTATATTTTCCTATTTTCGTTCCTTCTCCAATCTTGGCAGATTTGTCGATAAAATTCTCCATCCTCAAACTCCTTTTGATTAAAAGGTCAAGTGGTTACATAAATTATCTTATTTCAACCGGGGACCCTCCCATTTTTAGTGATCTTTGAGCCACATCCAAAACCTTAAGCACTCGCAGACCATCTCTGCCATCGCTACGCGGGGCTTTGCGGTTTTGAACGCAGTCGATAAAATGTTGACATTCCACCTTTAGCGGTTCTGTGCTTTCAATCTGGGGAATCAAAATATCACCGAATCTGAGGCTAAGATATTCTCCATAAGTGCTATAGTCTGTCTTAATATTTACCCCCTTGTCGTAAATCACGATCTTCTCTGCAGATTTAGAATCATCAAAAACTGCCATCTTCTTTTCTCCCACGACAGTTAACCTTCTTTCCTTGTGTGGGTCCAACCAGCTGACATGAACATGTGCCATAATTCCGTCCTCGAACTGCATGTTCAGGAATACGACATCTTCAACGCCTTTATCTTTCTGCAGATAACATTCGCCCGTGGCAGTGACCGAAATTGGATCCTTTTCTAACAAAAACAGAATCATGGAGATGTCATGGGGAGCAAAACTCCATAAAGCGTTCTCTATGTCGCGCACCTTTCCCAAGTTCACCCTTGTAGAATAAAGATAATAAATTTTGCCCAACTCACCATTTTTTATGTATTCCTTTAGTTTTAAAGTGGCCGCGTGATATTCCATAATATGTCCCACCATCAAAATCTTTTTTTTCTTTTCAGCCAATCCCACCAATTCTTCTCCCTCTTCAACCTTCAATACCAGAGGTTTTTCCACAAACACATCCTTATCTGCCAAAATCGCCGCCTTGGATAATTCGAAATGCGAGGCGGGAGGAGTGGAGATCACCACCGCATCTAAATTAGGATTCTCGATTATCTCCTTGGGGTCTCGGGTAAACTTAACTCCTGGGTAATTAGGACAGAGTTTCTCCATCTGCTTTGGATTTTCATCACAGCATGAAAGAAGCACACAGCCGGGCAGGTTAGCGAAATTCCTGAGCAAGTTTTTTCCCCAATCTCCACAACCTATTAAACCGATTTTTATCATATCCTTCAAAAAGATTTTGTTGACGTTTATCGTTTGTCGGTGGCGAAGCTCGTATCGATGTTCGTTTGTCGAAACTCGATGATCGAAACTCTTATTGGGTCAAGATTTTTCAGCTTCAATCACCGAGCTTTAAGCTTCGAAACCAGCTTCGACACCGTTAAACGAGCTTCGAAAACTTTTTTAGGATGAATCCCTTTCCCGTCTGAAGGAGATTTTCTTTTTCAAATCTTCAGTGTCCTTTCTCCATGCCCCCAAAAGAGCTTGTATCCTTTCAAATTCCTCTGGGTTTCTTTGTTTTGATTTTTTAAAATATTCCAACCCGAACACAAAAACCACTGAAGTAACCAGGCTCAAAACTCCAGCAAGTCCCACCAAAAATGTCCTTTTGGGTTTCGATCTTCTGTCAGGAGGAAAAGCTTTATCCAGAACCTGAATGGTGGGGGTATCTCTGGTTTCTTGAATCTTGTATTGCTCATATTGATTGGTCAAAAGCTCGAATACACCAGACTGAATCCTTACCTC
>JALHUP010000442.1 GCA_022866585.1 Candidatus Zixiibacteriota bacterium
AGATTTAATCTACTATTCCCCTCAAGCACTATGAAATGCTAAACTAAAGGAGTTCTTGCTCGAGTTATTAAAAGGCTACCGCCTTAAATCCGATGCAAGATATTTTGTCTGAAGCATTCCCCTGACAGTCCTAATAGATTTCTGCGATTATTTTTCTTTACAAATTGTTCTTCCGCTATTAAATTGGAAAAGTCTGTTTATAGTGAAAGTGTAGTGAAATCATGACAAACAAAGTTATTTTGATTATTCTGGATGCTTGTGGCATTGGGGAACTGCCGGATGCCCATCTATCTCAAGATGAAGGTTCAAATACCATGGTGAATACTGCCAGAGCAGTAGGGGGATTGGAACTGCCAAATTTGGAAAAATTAGGTCTGGGGAATGTTGATCTAATTCTTGGAGTAAATCCCCGGACAGACGCCTTGGGCAACTATGGAAAAATGGCGGAACTTTCTGCTGGGAAAGATAGCACCTCCGGACATTGGGAAATCATGGGATTGGTATTGGAAAAACCCTTTCCGGTCTATCCTCACGGGTTTCCCCCAGAGATAGTTGAGCCATTTGAAAAGGCTATCGGCTCAAAGATTTTAGGAAACAAGCCTGCCTCCGGGACTGAGATCATAAAGGAGCTGGGAGAAGAGCATATGAGGACACACCATCCCATTGTTTATACTTCAGCGGACAGCGTGTTTCAGATTGCCGCACATGAGGAGATCATACCAGTTGACAAACTCTACGAAATGTGTATGAAAGCCCGAAAACTTTTGACCGGCGAGCATGGAGTAGCCAGGGTGATTGCACGGCCTTTTGTGGGAGAACCAGGGTCTTTCAAAAGAACAGAAAGAAGAAAGGATTTTTCTCTGCCCCCTCCTGAAGAGACTGTTCTGGATATATTAAAGAAAAATGGTATCCCGGTGATCGGCATAGGAAAAATCGAAGATCTTTTTGCAGGACATGGCTTGACCGAAAGCATCCATACCAAAAACAATTCAGATGGAATGGCTAAACTATTCGAGGCAATAAAGAAATTTGAAAAGGGGTTTTTGTTCATAAACTTGGTCGATTTTGACATGCTCTGGGGACACCGGAACGATCCTCAAGGATTTGCTGCGGGGTTGGAGGATTTCGACCTGAGGCTTTCTGAAGTGCTGAATTTATTAAGATCGGACGATCTGTTGGTCATCACAGCGGATCATGGCTGTGATCCCACCACCCCAAGCACCGACCATTCTCGGGAATATGTTCCTCTTCTGGTATATGGGAAGTCGATAAAGAAGGGTGTGAATTTAGGAACGAGAAAATCTTTTTCAGATGTAGGAAAGACGATTGCGGAGATTTTTGGAGTCGGTGGAACAAAGAAGGGGGAAAGCTTTTTGAAAGACCTCTCCCCCTAAACCCCCTCTCCACACTTGAGGGTGTGTCAGAATTTCGGTTTTTGTAGCCGCAGACTTTAGTCTGCGAAATCGAGATGTTGAATTCCAATGACTTACGCAATCTAAAGATTGCGGCTACAACCTCAAAACACAATTATGACACAGTCTCACTTGTGGAG
>JALHUP010000443.1 GCA_022866585.1 Candidatus Zixiibacteriota bacterium
GAAGATGAAGTTGAGAGATTGGGTGAGGCACTTTTGGATTTGGATTTAGCCATTGAACAGATAAAACAAGAGCAGGGAATCGGTCAATCGGTTCAAAGCGTAAGAGATGGGTTGGATAACATAGTAGACGACGTATTGGACAAGATAATAAATCCGGAAAGATGGGAAAAGGAAGCTTGTGAAAAACAAATGGAAAGGGTGTAAAGGAGGCTTTTGATATGTGGGATGACAATAAATCGGTTTTGATCCAGAGACCAGAAGTTGTCGAAACCAAAGAGGCTAAAGTTGAAACCAAAGATGAGGGATTCATCCTGAAGATTCATCCTGAAGGAAGGTATCTTTATTGCGTGGCTGACAGTGGAAAGAGAGCAGATTTGGGTAAGCTCGGCTTAGATGGCAGAGAGGTCTACACCATACCCTTCGTTGATCTGTGTGCAGTGGTTCATAATTGTCCCTCTGAGCCATATAAATCAGAGGATAACGAAAAGGTAAAAAGATGGGTGATGGCACATGAGAAGGTGGTGGAGGTTGCCTGGGAAAGATTCGGCACTGTTCTTCCGGTTAGTTTCGATACTATCATCAAAAGTGAAAAAGATAGGGGTGCGGAGGAAAACGTAAAAAACTGGTTAAAGGAAGACTACGCCCATCTTAAGCAAAAAATGGATAAAATGAGAGGCAAAGCCGAGTATGGGGTTCAAATTTTCTGGGATCCTAAGTTTATCGCAGATGAAATAGCAAAAACGAATGAAGAGATCAAAAACCTAAATCACGAGATGAAATCGAAGTCTAAAGGAATGGCTTATATGCTTAAACAAAAATTGGAAAATCTGTTAAAGAAGGAGATGGAGAAAAAGGCAGATCTTTGTTTTAAGGAGATATATGCAAAAATTAAAAAGTGTGTGGATGAGACCAAAGTGGAGAAGACAAAAAGAATAGATGATAAAAGCCAGATGTTGATGAATCTATCCTGTTTACTGGATAAGGAAAAATGCAAAGAATTAGGAGAAGAGTTAGAGGAAATTAATAAGCAAGAAGGATACACTGTACGCTTTACCGGACCTTGGCCCCCCTACAGCTTTGTGGCTTTGGGCTAAATTAAAAGGAGAGGAAAAGTGGAGCCGGTTCGAGATACGAATGGGACTTTGGTCGACCTGTTAGATAGAATTCTGGACAAGGGTCTGGTAATTTATGCGGATGTTATCGTGTCTGTGGCGGGAGTTCCTTTAATTGGAGTCAACCTAAGGGCGGCTTTAGCCGGCATGGAGACTATGCTGAAATATGGAGTGATGGTGGACTGGGATGAAAAGTCCCGAGCCTGGGAGCGGGACCATAGAAGGAAAACGGAGGTTTGTTCAATTGAAAAGACAAATTAGATACCTCAATAAAACAGGACAAAAAATGATGAAAATGTGTGAAAAAAATTCCAACCCTTTTTTAGCTAAATTAGAAGATAAGGAAGAATGGGTAGTAAAGATCTACGCTGATTTAGAGCGGATGAGGGATTGTATATCTAAAACTAACCCCGAAACAAAAGAAGAGGAATTACTCCAGAATGAGTTAAACAAAAAACTAAACGAATATAAACAAAAAAGCTTTGAATGGATGAAAAAACAGGCTGAAGAAGCTCAATTAAATGAAATCCCTCCTAAAGAATCAAAGCAAAGAGAGAAAACCATAGTTCTTGACTCTACTTATTTAGTTTCTAAAAAAGAAAAAGAAAACTTCTCCAGGGTGGTTAAATTTCTTGAGGAGGAATACAAAAGTAAGGGATTAGAGTTTGTCCGAATTCTGGATCCGTAGGAAGTGCATCGGGTCTAAGCCACCTTGTAATTTCTCATCGGGATAGAGAAATACCAAAAGGGGGTGTTTATTCTTATGAAAATCAAAAAGAAAAGGATAACAGGAATAATCGCATTAATGATATTGACTCTTTTTTTCTTTGCTTACCAGGATGTTCACGAATCTACGCCGCAGATCAATTTCCCGAAGGATAAACTTTTGGAGACCGTAGACAGTCTTCAAGAAGAACTAACCGCATACAAAGAAAGAGAGCTTATATTCTTAAGACACATTGGTCACGAAGAATGTATTGCTACCGCTTATCTGCCCATTGATTCCATAGAAGGGAGACATTCCGGTATAAGTGCAATAGGAACTGTAACAAAATCATATGTTACCGTTGCGGTAGACCCAAAGGTAGTCCCAATTAATTCTTGGATCTGGATTGAGGGCCTGGGATGGTGGAAGGCTGAGGATACCGGCAACGCCATAAGAGGGAAAAAAATAGATTTATGTGTCTCCACCAGAGAAGAAGCTATGGAATTTGGGGTGAGAAAGATGAAGATCAAAATATTGAAATAGAAATTATAGGGTGGGAGGATGCATTAGAAGATTTTCTTCATTGGGAACGCATTTCCTTAACTTTGCAATTCTAATAGAACAGTTGGAGCAACTCTTAAATATTTCACCATCCTTATTTGATATTTCCAGAAAGATGTTGAAATAGTTTTTCATAAAACAGGCGTTCTCTCGTAATTTTTAGAACAATATAAAAGGTCAACCAGCTGCTACCCGTCGACCTTCAAACGATTTACTACCCCCGGGGCGACTCGAACGCCCGACCCTCTGCTTAGAAGGCAGATGCTCTATCCGCCTGAGCTACGGGGGCGCGCTGAAAGCAGTTCGTGGTTCGTAGTTCATAGTTCGTAGCAAAGATTTTAGAAGATTTTGTCACGAACCATTAACCACGAACTATGAACTGTTTTACGTCGGGGTGAGAGGATTTGAACCTCCGACACCATGGTCCCAAACCATGTGCGCTACCAGACTGCGCTACACCCCGGCATCAGTTAAGAGTTAATAGTTCGTAGTTCATGGTTCATAGCAAAAACTTACCTAACTTATCAATCAACCAGGGACTCTTGACTGTCATAATTACGAAAAAAATATATCTATTTAAAGTTTGTTGTCAAGAAAATTGTCCTAAAGTCTCTTTTGTCTTTCCGAGCAAACTATAAGCAAATGTGTTGATTATTGTTACATATTAGAGCAAAGCGCGATTAATTTTAGAATCCCCCTTACTCCCCCTTTTTCAAAGGGGGAGATCCCTTTTTCCCCTCTTTGGAAAAGAGGAGTTAGGGGAGATTCGTATGAATGCATATGCATAAACAAATTTAAGCAAGAGACTCAATGTTTACTTCACCTTTTGACATTTTCTCTTTGATTACCTCTTAGTTGCTACCTCTTCCCACTGTTTCATCTCTTAATTCTATACACCCTGGACCGACTCCTTTTCTAAAGTCTTCAAGGAGAGGTGCTCTTTTTTCAGATAATAAAGCCCAAGTAAAGTTACCGGAAAATATTGGCAGGCATGAAGCACAATGGAAAAGGGTAAAGCTACATTTTTGTCATATCCAAATCTGGCTAAGGCGACGATACAAAAAAACTGAAAAGTTCCCACAAATCCAGGAGCGGCAGGCAACATCACTCCTAAACAAACGATAACCAATAGGATAAAAGAAGCTTGTATGGGCGGAGTGAGACCGAAAGCCAAAAAGACGAAATAGTTGCTGATTCCTATGACTACCCAGATTAAGATGGACCAGGTCA
>JALHUP010000444.1 GCA_022866585.1 Candidatus Zixiibacteriota bacterium
TCCACGCCTGCTATTTCAGCGGCAATGGCGGCTGCCACCGGGTCTGGCTCAAATGCTTTTCTTGCCTCCCTTAAAGTAGCTACATGATCCACATTCACGCTTAGCTTTGTCATTGAAATCCTCCGTTATTTTTCAATCGGTAAATAAACTAATATATAATGAAGTTATTTTTGATATGATAAGTCCCCTCACCCTCCTACGGATTTCACTTCGTTCAATCTCCACAAGGGGAGAGGGGACTCATGAATCGAAGATGCACACGCATTTCCACTCCCTCGAGGAGGAGGGCGATTATTTCAATTTATTTAATTCGTCTTTCTATAGTTAATCTAAATCGGTTTATTATCAGTCCAGCGAATGATCCTCCATAGATTGTCCTCTTTTGATTTTTTGAACAGAAATTCTGCAAATCCTGTGGCTTCCAAGTGTTGATAATCGTAGTCCCCATCCGTATCTCGTAAGGATAACTGGAAGTTCACATTTCTGACCTTCAATGTGTCCCCTTGCACACTATCCACGCTGTCCGTAGCGGACGTTACTCTCCAGGTCTCCAGTCTGATGTCGTCGAAAGCCCTAAATAAAGCCTTAGTGACATATAAATCGCCACCCTTCCCGTCTCTGGGAATTCTTTGCTCTGTCTCCCCTTCCCCAACTTCTGACTGATCCCAATAGATGAAAATGAAATCCTGGTCCAAACAGTTTTCATACACGATGCTATCTCGGTTCTCATAAGCATATTTGAAATTATGCAAAACGCTGTCCGGGTCGGTCTGTAAAGCGATGGGTTTGATGGTGCCGGGACCAACCACGGAAGGAGAGAAAGGATTGAAACAGCCAGACCATATAACAGAAAGAGAAAAGATGAAAGATAAAAGGCAAAATTTTCTTCGCATAAGATTTTAAAAAAGTTACAAGGGTGATTGCCTAAACTCGGCTTTAAAATCTCCCCAGTCGTCTCCTGACACATCCGGGATGTCGCTCCAAAAATAGATGCTCCACCAATAAAAGGAGGTTTGTCTCATATAGAAAGTGGCAGTCCCTTTGGCCAGCTTGGTCTCCGGGGGAGTAGATTTAGAGATAGAAAGCTCGTAGTCTCTTGAAAGAACAGCCACGGTGTCGCTAACATCATCTGGCACGGAAGTGGGAGCAAAAGACAGAACATAACTTATCGAATCCACATTTTGACGAAAAGTGGTAAAAATGTTGGTGGTTACGTTAATTTCGGTGGATTTATCCCAGTTGGCAAAAAGTTCAGGACGACCCCGATTAAAGGCATCAATGGAATCTTCCGGTGCGGAAAATCGGAAAGAATCACAGAGGCAGAGGATGAAGTTCCCGATGATCTTCTCATTGTAAGCATGCAAAAGATTTTGAATCACAATCTCCGGACGATAAGGCGTATCCCAGGTTCCCTCTGTTATTATAGGTGGCGGGGATTTCCTTGTTTTAAAAGGGTTCTTACAGCCTTGCAGATAAAAGAAAAAAACCAAACTCCACAATAGCAAGAGGAGAAACTCCCTACCTAATATTTTTCTAAAAATTATCATGTCGTTTTGAACTAATACAAACGCCTTTATTTCTTATACGAAGCTGCCCTCCTCCTAACCCTCTCCCCCTGAGGGAGAGGGAAGGGTGAGGGGGAAGTCAGGTGGAATGTCAAAAAATTTTATACGCCTTTATTAACATTTGGCTAATCAGCTTCCGCATTTTAAATTTTGCTCTTTTAATTTTGCATTTAAAAGACTCTGGCCACTGAAACCGTGGCATAATCAGATGTTTCCTGTTTGCTTTGCATTCCGTTTTGTAACCTGTGGGCGGCCGAAAGGTATAAGTAATTATCTTCGTCCATAAAATACTTGAAAGAGAAAGAGATCGTGTTTCGATAAAACTTATCTGTAAGAATTCGTTTTTCCTTACCCACTTTTTCTTCGGACCCAACAGTCTCGACTGCCACATGATCCCAGGACTTTCCTTTCTCATAAGTACACTTAGGAGAAAAGCTGACTTTTCTTACGGGTTGGTAGTCTATGGATAAATTTATGGTATTCGTCCTTCGGTCCCAGCTGGGCTTTTGAACCCA
>JALHUP010000445.1 GCA_022866585.1 Candidatus Zixiibacteriota bacterium
GTGGTCCTGCTCCTTATCCGATTCAGTCTGCAGATGTCAATTGTGATGGAGGGATTAATAGTACCGATGTCGTCTATCTGATCAACTATCTATTTATAAGCGGACCACCACCCTGTAGTTAAAAGCAGGTCAAAGGTGAAAGGTTTCAGGTGCAAGGCGGGAGGTCGGGAAGTGCGATGCTTAAAAGAGAATAGGAAGGATTTTAGGCGTTAGCCTTTTACCCCGCCCAAACGGGCGTCCGTATGGACGCCTTCGGCGGGACCGATTAACTCCCTTTGGCTTATCAATTACCCTGGTTGAAGGCGGGTGTTTTTCCCGCCTTTTCTGTTCATGTCCGCAGAATTCAAAGGATTGGTGAAGGAACGGGAAGCAGGAAATATTATCTGATTACGTCGCTCCGCCTCTGGCGGGAGACGAAGTGTAAAGTCTTGTCTACGCGCCTTGCCGTGGTTTGGGCGTGTCAGAAAAATCAGGCAAGATTTGCTTATACCGCATCAGTGGACGCAAACCCTTTCAACTTTTTTGTTGATTCTTTGATTTTGCTGTCGTATTACTTTTAGGTTTTACTATGAACTACGAACTGTGAACTATGAACCGAATTTTCCGGGGGCGACTTGGTTTCGACGGAGGTAGCGGGAAAAGATAAGCGTGCCGAGGTACCCAGTTTCCTCGTTAATCCATTGGGACATAAATTTAAGTGCAAACTATTCATATGCACTGGCTGCCTAATTAAGTTTAGGTAGCTCGTCTGTCCCAGGCTTGCTTGTTGGCTTGGAAACAGGCGTCGACTCAAACAAGCTGGTCTGGTCTTTGGCTCAGGGAGATCGGGCGAGAATTCACTGAGATAGCATCGGATCAAGCCTGTTTGTCGGCGTGATCCTTTGCGAATAGAAAAAGACAATCTACGCACGTAGAAGGTCTTTATCTTGTGCCTTCGGACGGGGGTTCGATTCCCCCCGCCTCCAATAAAAACGGTTCATAGTTCACGGTTCGTAGTTCATAGTTAAACCCTAACGGTTTTCAGTAAGCCCTACCTGATGCGGGGGTTTTTAGTTCTCCTCTCAATTGGAGTGTTCACCTTCAGGTGAACCATACAAAAGCTCACTTTTTTTCTCCTTGTATAGACCGGAGATATGGGTAACAGGTGTTCGGGGACATAGGTAACACTTTTAGATTGATGAATTGTTATCATTTGAGTCTATTTACATAGACCTGTTGAGAACGAAGATATGCATCCAAGAGAACATCGGTAGAATCTATTCGGATAGCAACCAGGTGTTCTGCAAAGGCTTTGGTTACCTTGAACACTCTGTCATGAAAAGAGATTTCCTGTTTTTCTTGGACTTTCCGAACTAGGTCCTTGTTTTGGTTCCTTTCATCAGTTAACAATTATGCCACCATATGTGTTACCCATGTCTCCGAACAGGTGTTACCTGTGTCCCAAGTCTATACAGATTGGGGAAAGTCAAGGAAAATTTTGAAAAAAACTCACAGCTGATCCAACGGATTAAGCAGATAAAATTGCGGACATTGGCTTAATCCAATTAATCAGCTGTGAGGTCTCTCTATCCGCTCCTAATGGATGAGCCTGTCGAAAAATGTCATTCTGAGGCGTTAGCCGAAGAATCTCAAATTTGTAACAGGTTGAATTCATTAGATTCTTCACTCCGTTCAGAATGACATGAAGAGCATTCTTATGGTTTTTCGACACCCTCGGATGTTATCATCCGTTCATGGCGAGTCAGCCTTCCAATGCGTGTTGAAAAATCCCTAACCGGAGTGCCCGTATGGGCGGTTTTTTTAAAATTAGGTAGTTGAGATACAAAGGGATTTAAATTTCAAAAAAATCGCAAAAACCCCGCTAAGACGGGATCTCCGCCCAGACGGGCGTCCATTCTCCCGCCTTTGGCGGAATCAGGATGAATCCGTCTGGACGCTTCGCTCCGACAAGCTTTTCCGCCAGAGGCGAATCTGCTATGGGCGTTCTGGCAGGGTACCCTTACCCTGCCACTTACTGAAAGATCAAGGGTGGGGGCACCCCTTGACCAACTTTAAAGAAAATAGTAACTGACAAGGTATGAACCGAATTGGTTCACATCGAGGCGTCCGTTACCGACAAGGAAGGAACCATTAACGCTGCGGAAGCCTGCCGGAGGCAGATCCGCCTCAGCCGGACAAGTTTCCGCACTTCAGAAGTTGTTTTATTCTTTCAGTTTCACTATGGTGACGCCGGGGCCGCCTTCATTGTATTCGCCTAATCTGAACTCCTCCACCCGGTGATGGTGGGACAAAAACTCACTGATTTTTTTCCGCAGGGCACCGGTCCCCTTGCCGTGAATGAGGCAAACCTGGGAAAGACCGGCTAAATAAGCATTATCCAGATATTTGTCCACCACCTCACACGCTTCTTCTGCCAAAAGCCCCCTTAAGTCAATCTCCGGAGAAACATAGGGAACTGTGTAGGGTACTCCCATATACCCGGATTCAGCCTCAACCTTTTCTCTATCTTCGATCCGGGTAAGCTCGCTTTCCTCCACAGTATAAGTTATGCTTCCTACCAACACTTTAATTTTTCCTGAGTGCTCATCTTTTTCCAAAACATCCCCTTTTATGCCCAAAGGCTCAATCCAGACTGCATCTCCGGGCTTGACAATTCCTAACTTTTTAACCACCTTCTCTTCAAATCTTTCTAGCTCCTCGATAAGGGAAGCCTTTTTCTCCTCTAAGAAATGATGCGCCTCTTTGACCACCTGTTTTTCAGCTTGAGTCTTTCTGATTTGTGCTATAAGTCTTTCCAGCTCCACCTTGGTGGTCTCCACCATCTGTTTGGCTTCTTTCAAAGCGTTGGTTTTTAAATCCTTTTCCCGGGATTCAAATTTTTCCAGCTTGTCTTTATAAAGGTTCACCAGTTCTTCGGAACCCCTTTTTTGCTCGTCCAAAGCTTTTCGGTTCTCCCTGACCGTTTTTAAATCTTTTTCCAAACTTTCCAAAAGAAGACCCAAATCCCTTTCTTTGCTTCCCAGAAGCTCAAAAGCTTTTTCGATTATATTTTGATCCATTCCCAATCTCTGGGCAATCTCTATGGCATAACTTGACCCGGGGTAGCCGATCTGAAAGCGATAAGTCGGAGTTAAGGTCTCTTTGTCAAACTCTAAAGAAGCGTTTCTTATTTGCGGATATTCGGAAGCCAAGATTTTTAATGCGCCATGATGGGTGGTGGCAACCAGCTTTGCAGATTTTTTGATCAATTGGTCTACAATCGCCTCACCCAAAGCCGCCCCCTCTTTGGGATCAGTTCCCCCGCCTAACTCATCTAATAAGACCAAAGTTTGGGAGTCAGAATCCTCCACTGCCTTTTTGATTTGAGTCATGTGAGAAGAAAAGGTCGAAACGGACATCTCGATTGACTGTTCATCGCCGATATCTGCATATATCTTTTTGAATACGCAAATCTCAGAGTAAGGCTTGACTGGTATGTGAAGTCCGGAAAGAGCCATCAGCGTCAAAAGGCCCACGGTCTTTAAAGCTACGGTCTTTCCACCGGTATTGGGACCAGTGATGATCAAAGCAGTATAATCTTTACCCAAACTCAAAGAAAGGGGGACTGCATTTCTTCGTTCTTCCTTTTCACCTCCTTTTTTAGAAGTCAAAAGAAGCGAATCTCTGGCAACGTTAAGTAAGGGATGCCGGGCTTCGATTAAATTGATGTAGCCCTGTTCATTTAAAAGAGGGGGATTGCCATCATAGTCAAACGAGAGTCTGGACTTGGCATAAATAAAATCCAACTTCTGCAAAGCTTTGACCGTGATTTTTAGATCCTCCAATTCGGCTCGGATCATGCTGGTAATCTCTTTTAAAATTCTTTCGATCTCTTTTTCTTCCTCTAAGGTCAGTTCTCTTAATTGGTTATTCAACCCTACCACCACCAAAGGCTCGACAAAGAGAGTAGCTCCGCTTTTGGACTTATCATGCACGATCCCCCGGTGTTGGAAAAACTCCCCCTCATCCATGGGTATCACATATCTTCCATCCCGGATGGTGATGATGTCATCTTGCCTGGGACCTTTCA
>JALHUP010000075.1 GCA_022866585.1 Candidatus Zixiibacteriota bacterium
AAACACAAACCCATATCCAAAGAGAAAATCAAATCACTTCCACCATCCGTTAGAGAACAAAAAGATTATGAACTAATAACTACATATCACTGACATTTTAGATTTGCAAAAAACATGACATTTTTGATTTGCGTTGACATTGACAAAAAGATTAGTTGACTTGAATCAGGTTTTGTTTTAAATTAATAGCCCAAACCAAATTTTGGGGCTTTTGGGGTTAAAACTAAACACTGAAATAGAGAGGAAGATCATGGGAAAAACATTAGCAGAAAAAATAATCGGAAGTCATGCGGAAAAATCTGCCATAGGCGGAACCCCCTCTGGCGGAGAGGTGACCGCAGGTGAAATTGCTTTGGTGAATGTGGACGTTTGTCTTACTCAGGATGGCACGGGTCCGTTAGCCATAAGGCAACTTCAAAAGATAAATTTGGAAAAGGCGGCAAACCCGAAAAGAACGGTCCTATTCTTAGATCATGCCGCTCCCTCTCCCCGAAGGGAATTAGCCAACGATCACATCACCATAAGAAAATTCGCAGAAAAAACTAAAGCGTGCCTTTCTGAGGTGGGTGAAGGGGTGTGTCATCAGATAATAGCGGAATCATATCTTAATCCGGGTGACATTTTGATCGGTGCTGATTCGCATACCTGCACGGGAGGAGCGCTTTGCGCCTTCGCCACGGGAATGGGATCTACAGATGTAGCCATCGGCATAGCCTTGGGAAAAACCTGGCTGAGGGTTCCCGAGACCTTTAAAGTTGAAGTGAATGGAAAATTTCAGGAAGGGGTTTATCCCAAAGATTTGATCCTCCATTTCATCGGGATGATCGGTGCAGATGGCGCCACTTATAAAGCCTTAGAGTTCTGTGGAGAAGCCATTGACAAAATGTCGATGAGTGGAAGGTTCACCTTGTCCAATATGGCGGTGGAGGCTGGGGCAAAAGCAGGCTTGATTGCTTCAGATGACATCACCAAAGAATTTTTAAGACAACAGGGTCGGGTAAGTAAGTTCAAGAAATTGGAGCCGGACAAAGATGCCATCTATGAGAAGGTAATTGAAATCGATGCCTCCGAGTTAGTCCCCGTGGTCTCATTCCCTCACACAGTGGACAATGTTAAACTTATCAATGAGGCTTGTGGAATAAAGATCGATCAAGTCTTCATCGGCACCTGCACTAATGGAAGATTGGAAGACTTGAAAGTGGTAGTCCAGATAATCCAGGGTAAAAAGAAGCATCCGAAAACAAGATTGATTGTTGTCCCCGCTTCTAAATCTGTCTTCTTAGAGGCAATGAAAACGGGTTACATAAGAACTTTGGTCGAATTCGGAGCGGCTATTATGGCTCCGGGATGTGGTCCCTGTGTTGGTGTGCATGAGGGAATCTTGGGAGATGGGGAAGCCTGTCTTGCTACCATGAATCGCAATTTCAAAGGAAGAATGGGGAATCCGGAAGGTTTCATTTATTTGGCATCCCCAGCCACAGCTGCCGCAACCGCAATAGCTGGCGAGATCGCCGACCCCCGTGACTTTTTAGTCAAAAAGAAACTCAAAAAGAAAACCGTTAAGGCAAAGAAAAGGTAGCCGCAGACTCCCGTCTGCGTAAAACAAGATTGTTCGGGAGGGGGTTGAACTCCCTCCCGATCCAAGGAAAAGAAAAGGAATTTGAAGAGTGGCAGTTCATTTTCATCCTCATGCTCGAGAGCGTATGGAAGAGAGGGGGGCTACTGAGAATGAGGTGTTTGTCGCCGTGGAACAAGGTGAGCGTTTCCCCGCCAAGTTTGGACGCACTGGTTTTAGACATAATTTACCCTTTGAAGACAAATGGCGGGACAAATATTATCATACCAAACAAGTAGAAGTTTATGCCATCCAAGAAAAGGATGTTGATTGGCTAGTGCTTACGGTGGTTACCCGTTATTTTTAAAAAAGAGGAGATGATATTATGAGATTCACTTATGATCCTCGTTATAACATTGCTTATATCCGCTTTAGTGAAAAACGGACTGGAGTTGAAACGATTCGTATAAGTGACGAATTAAATGTAGATTTGTCTCCAGACGGAACAATCTACGGGATTGAATTGTTAAATGCTAACGAGCAATTAGGCCGTGAAGACATGGGGAAATTTCTACTTATCAATGAAGCCACGGGTGAACGTATCGAATTGCCGTTGTCCATCGCTTGATCAAAGCACGACTCCATTGATCGGGAGGGTGTTCAACTCCCTCTCGAACTCAGAGTAGTTACAGAATATAAAGGAGCCATATATGTTATTAACTGGAAAAGTCTGGAAATTCGGAGATGATATTTCCACCGATCTGATTGCGCCGGGGAGATTATTTCACCTAAGATCAAATTTGCCCGAATTGGCAAAACATGTCTTAGAGGATGCAGACCCCCTATTTGCTCAGAAGATGCAGAAGGGGGATTTTGTGGTGGGAGGATCCAACTTCGGCTGCGGATCATCCAGAGAACATGCTCCCACTATTATTAAATTGGCGGGCATATCCGCAGTTTTAGCCAAATCATTTGCTCGTATCTTTTATCGCAACGCTATTAACGTGGGACTTCCAGTATTGATCTGCGATACGGACAAGATCAATCAGGGTGACGAATTAGAGGTGGATTTGGAAAAGGGGACCATAATTGACAAGACCAATGGGCATACCTTAAATTTTGCTCCTTTGCCATCGGTGATGATTAAAATATTGAATGACGGCGGTCTTCTGGCGCATATTGAAAAGCATGGGGATTTCAAATTGGACTAACGTATAGTTAAAAGATTTCTTGACACTTTCCTTGGTTTGTTCCTCGTCCTTCCCTTTCCCCTTGTGGGAGAGGGTCAGGGAGAGGGGGTAACTTGGATTAAAAATAAAAGGGTTTATATTAATGTAATCACTTTACAGGAGGAGATATGGTAAAATTTGATAAGCTCACAGTTCCCACTGAAGGGGAGAAGATTGAAATTAAGGGCGATAAGTTAAAGATTTCTGACCATCCTATAATCCCGGTCATTGAAGGAGATGGGATTGGGCGGGACATCATGCGGGCGGCAAGAAGGGTGTTAGATGCGTCCATAGAAAAAGCTTATGGAGGCAGAAGAAAAATCGTCTGGTTCGACATCTACGCCGGAGAAAAAGCTCAGGAAAAATATGGGGAGGTCCTCCCTAAGGATACTTTTAAAGCTATTAAGCATTTCATTGTGGCATTAAAAGGTCCTTTGACCACACCGGTGGGCGGGGGATTCAGAAGCTTAAACGTGACCTTACGTCAGGTTCTAAATTTGTATGCTTGCATAAGACCGGTCAGATATTTTGAAGGGGTTCCTTCACCGGTGAAGCATCCCGAGGATATGAATGTGATCATCTTCAGAGAGAACACCGAAGATGTTTATGCCGGGATCGAATGGCCCAAAGGAGGCAAGGAAGCAAAGAAGGTGATCACATGGCTGAACAAGAACTTGAAGACCAAGATAAGATCAGATTCGGGCATAGGAATTAAACCGATCAGTGTGACCGGGACAAGAAGACTGGTCCGAAAGGCGATAAAGTATGCTATTGAGAACAATCGCCCCTCAGTCACTTTGGTTCACAAGGGAAACATTATGAAATATACCGAGGGAGCATTCAGGGATTGGGGTTACCAAACAGCTTTGAAGGAGTTCAGGGAGAAGGTCATAACCGAAGCCGAATTGGAAAAAGATTATAATTGGCAAGTCCCCCCGGGAAAGATCGTGATCAAGGACCGAATTGCTGACAGCATGTTCCAGCAGATTTTGACCCGCACCAAAGAGTATGATGTGGTTGCCACTCCTAATTTGAATGGTGATTATCTTTCTGATGCTTGTGCCGCCCAAGTGGGGGGCTTAGGCATGGCGCCTGGTGCAAACATCGGAGATTTTAATGCCCTTTTTGAAGCCACCCATGGAACCGCCCCCAAATATGCGGACAAGGATGTGATCAACCCCAGCTCGCTGATTTTATCCGGTGCTTTTATGTTGGAATATATGGACTGGAAAGAAGCGGCACAACTTATCTACAAGGGAATCACCGAGACCATTAAACAAAAGAGGGTGACTTACGATTTAGAGAGATTGATGGAGGGCGCCACCAAGCTCAAGACCTCGGAATTTGGAACAGCTATAATTGAAAATATGGGGTAGGAGGATATGTTGCGAAAGGTTTTAAGTGTAGGGGCGATTCCCCGCCTTTGGCGGGATGTTCCACATGAATCGCCCCTACATGTTTCATTTTTCGTAGCGTCTGGGTTCACCCTGAAGGATTTGCTCTGAAAGGTTCATCCCGGACGTTTTTGTTTGGACTGGGGTCGCATGAATGCGACCACTACAATTTTTCCCCTTCGGGTTCGATAAATCGAACCCCTACAGCTGACTACATTTTCCTCTTCCACTTGATCCCTTGGGGGGTATCTTCCAATATGATTCCCTTGGCTTCTAAATCTTTTCTTATTTGATCTGCCAATTTGAAATCTTTATCTTCTCTGGCTTTTGATCTTCTTTCTATTAACTTGCTGATCTGTTCATCCAAAACCAACTCTTCTCTTTTCAAAATTCCCAAAACGGAATCAAAACCATTCATCAAATTCAGAACTTTTTCTGCATCAGCTTTTGAGATATTTTTATCCTCCACCAATCTATTTATATCTTTCACCAGATTGAAAACCACTCCCAAAGCCTCGGAAACATTTAAATCATCGTCTAACGCATCTTCAAATCCCTGTGTTGTCTTTGATATAATTTCATCCACTTGAGGATTATTCTTCCCTTCTTTCACTATCTTTAAATTGTCCACAAAATCATAAAGCCTTTGCAAAGCATTTTTGGAAGCCTCCAATCCATCAAAGGTGAAATTCAGTTGCTGTCTATGATGAGTTGCCAACAGCAGATATCTTATGGCAATGGGATTATACCCTTTGTTTAAAAGGTCGCGCAGGGTGTAGTAATTGCCAAAGCGTTTACCCATCCTTTTCCCTTCCACCATCAGATGTTCGTTGTGCAGCCAGAAGTTGACGAATTTCTCTCCGGTAGCGGCTTGGGACTGGGCAATCTCATTCTCATGATGCGGAAAGATCAGATCCACTCCACCGGTATGTATGTCGAAATGTTTGCCCAGGTATTTCATGCTCATGGCGGAGCACTCGATATGCCATCCCGGTCGACCCTTCCCCACTTCGGTCTCCCAGAAAACGTCTCCGTCCTTCTCATCCCATCCCTTCCACAAAGCGAAATCCGCCACCTCTTCTTTCTCGTACTCATCCGCTGCCACCCTGGCACCTGCTTTTAGTCCGGATATGTCCATATGAGAAAGCTTGCCATATTCCGGAAAGGACGATATTCTGAAGTAGATCGACCCCTTGTTCTCATATGCATGTCCTTTATCCATAAGACTCTTGACCAAGGCTTCCATATCCGTTATGTGAGCGGTTGCTTCTGGATAGACGTCGGCTGGTTTTATGTTCAGGCTACTTAGGTCCTCAAAGAAAGCCTGCTTATACTTTTCGGTGTACTCGCCCAGAGGAATTCCCTGTTTTTGCGAGCCACCTATGGTTCTATCGTCGACATCGGTTACGTTAAGAATCTGAGTAACCTTGTAACCCTTGTATTGCAGATAGCGGCGCAGGACATCCGTAAAAACATAAGCTCTGAAGTTACCAATATGAGCGAAGTCATAGACCGTGGGTCCGCAGCAATACATCCTCACCTCGCCCGGATGGATGGTATAAAACTCCTCTTTTCTTCGAGTCAGGGTATTAAAAAATTGGAGCGCCATACACACCTCTATTAAAATTTAAAAAGCAAAATGAAAACTTCAAAACTAAAAAGTAAAACTGTGGCTACACTTCTACCTCACCCTCTTTGTCCCCCTCTCCATTTCATGGAAAGGGGGTAGGGGGTGAGGTTATCATCAAAGATTAAAGACCACTTCGGGTAACTCTTTCAATTCCATCACTTGTCCATCAGGTGTAATAGGAAGAGTATAATCTCTTCCCTGATGATATTTCAAAATCCCTTTCATTCCTACCTTTTGAGCTCCACCCACATCCTCCTCCAACCTATCACCTACAAAGACAGCATCAGATGGATCAACTTTAAGCTTTTCTGAAGCCAGCTGAAATATCTGGGGATGAGGTTTTCTGAAACCGACTGCGGATGAAAAGAAATGTGCATCCAAATAAGGAAAAAGTCCAAATCTTTTTAGCTCTCTTAAATGAAACTCTTCTGGAAAAATGGTATTAGAGATAAGCCCAATTTTTAGATTTTTCTCTTTGAAAAATTTCAAGACCTTTTCTGCCCCGTCGACTAAGGTGACCTGGTCGGTGACGGGTTGGTAATATACTTCCAAAAAACTACCATAAATTCCGTCAGAGGTGCTCAAATTTAACTTTGTGAAAAAATCGAAAATCACCTTTTCGAACTTCATCTCTTTGAGACTTTGTTCTATTTCTGATCTTGCTTTTAGAAATTCAGCCGAAAGAGCATTTGAGAATTCCTCGAGATTAGGCAATGTTAGATTTTTCTCCTTTAGGAATTCGTATCCCGTTTCTGCAGATAACCTTCGCAGGACATCCCAGGTGGAATTTTCAAACTCCAAAAGGGTGCTACCCATGTCAAAAAGAACTGCTTTCAATCGCTTTTTCATCGAAACCCTTTATGTTCCTTAACAAACTATGACGCTACTCCAAATTCGGAATTATTTTAAATACGGTGTTCACTCGGAATTGTTTAGTTTTTCTGACCGTTGGTATGGACATCTTGGTTGACCTCACCCTACCCTCTCCTACAAGGAGAGGGAGCACCTACACCTTTTTCTTCTTCAAAGCCAGCTTGGCAATTCTGTCCACCAGTTCTGAAAAGTCGATGCCGACTGCTTTGGCGGCTTTTGGAACCAAGCTGGTGGCGGTCATTCCCGGAAGGGTATTCACCTCCAAACAGTAGAATCGGCTATCTTCGCCATATCTGAAATCGACCCGCGCATATCCCTCGCATCCCAATGCTTTAAAAGCTTTTAAACCTATCTCCTGAATCTCTTTGGTCTTCTCCTCTGGAATTTCTGCCGGACATATGTAGTTGCTTTTTCCTTTTGTATATTTGCATTCATAATCGTAAACTTCATGTTCGGGGACGATCTCGATCACCGGCAAAGCCTGATCACCCAAAATCCCTACAGTCAACTCCCTTCCTGAAATATATTTTTCAATTAAAAATTCTGCAGAATATTTTTGGGCAAAATCAAAAGCTTTCATCAACTCTGATTTTTCATTCACCACCGAAAGCCCCACGGTTGACCCTTGATCATTGGGCTTGACTACACAGGGAAAACCAAAGCTATTTCGTATTTGATCTGTAATGCGTGACATATCAGAAAGATCGGAATTCTCAACCAAGAACCAATCTGGGGTCAAGATCCCTTCTCTTTCAAAGATTTTTTTGGACATGGCTTTGTTCATCGCTAAAGCACTGGCTAACACTCCTGAACTGGTGTAAGGTTTTCCGGTCAAATCCAGAAGGGCTTGAATAGTGCCATCCTCACCTTGTCCACCATGAAGAGCCAAAAAGACCACATCCACTTCTGAGAAATCAAAGGAATCAATGGCTTTTAAGGCAAGCTCTTTCCCTTTTTTCTCAAGGAGAGTTATGTCCGGAGGTTCAGTTTTTACTCCTTCTGGAATATATTTTCCCGTATCGGGCAAGAGTTTTTGCCCCTGCGCTGTATCCAGTGCGATTACCTTATGACCTGTTGACTTCAGAGCCTTGACAATCGCCTCCCC
>JALHUP010000446.1 GCA_022866585.1 Candidatus Zixiibacteriota bacterium
AAGCTCCAAAGAATCCAGCCTTTGGCGAGACTATTGTAGTTGCCCAATTCATTGGGCTCTTTGTAAGCTCGATGAATCGAGCAACTACAATCAAAGGACTTTTTCAGAGCTCTCCCTTTTATTCAAAATTGATTCTTATCGGATTCCCAACTTTTGCTTTTAACAGCTTTTGTGCGCTTCCTTGATTGACCGCTAACTCCAAAAAATTCGAACTCCCAATAAGCGCACCTAACCTTTTAGATTCGCTACGCTCACTACAAGTTTCTTTTATTTCAAAATATGATCGACTTATCCCTTTTATCTTTCTTTTCCCCACGATTATTTCTGCATTTCTCTTATTTTCTAAAAGATCGGCGGGGATGTTGGTGATCAGGTTGCCAAAACGATCTATATGAATGACCTCGCCTTTTAAGCTTCTCCCTTTTGCTTCGGGCTTAGAGATAATAAATTTCACGCATTCCTTTGCGGGTGACCCGAACTCATCAATTTTGATTCCCAAGGAGAGATAAGCGGCGACCGGGGCGAAGATGTCTCTGGCGTGAAAAGTGCCGGATGGTTCAGCCAAGAAATATTTTTTGTTAGAAATAATTATTATGTCTGTGATATCCTCTCTTTGATAAATGAAGCTGAAGATTCCATTATCCGGACCCACAAAAAGGAAATCTTTGGTTCTTATCAAAATTGGCTCTCGTAAACTTCCGACTCCTGGATCCACGACCGCCAGATGAATAGTTCCTTTTGGAAAATATTTGTAAAAGTTGTTCAAAGCAAAAGCGGCGCCCAAGACATCATAAGAATCTATGTCATGTGTTACGTCAACAATTTCAGCTTGAGGATTGATCCTTTTGATTACCCCTTTGACCGCACCCACGTAGCCGTCCTTAGTGCTGAAGTCGGTAAGGAGTGTAATCATCTTTTTTCTCATTTGTGTCTTATGAAGATCACTGGTCAAAGGTGGGGGGCACCCTTGACCAACAACTTATTTCTCCCTCACCCTATCCCTCTCCCACAAGGGGAGAGGGGACTTTCTAAATTTCCCCCCTTGATGGGAGGGGATTATGACGTCAATTTATTTAATTCGTTCGCTATACTCAAGGGCAGAAGTGCCATTAGCTAACAATTTGTGGCATCATAAATCCAAAAGAGTCAATCCTGTCTCGGGGTCGGGCTTTCTTTCTATTTTGCTTTCGGATGGAATGATCACAAATTCACCCGTGGCGGAGATGGTGGCGGAGAAGAGGTGTCCTGAGAATGCTTTCATATCAGAACCTGCCGCAGTTACGTGGGCATGCACGAAAGGTTTACCTTCCAAGTAGGCGATGCTTCCGGTTAGATTGCCAAACTCCAAATCATCTCCAATAAATTTCTTGATATATTCCTTTTTTGCCGAATCGAAATATCCTAAGGTCAAATCCTTAAATGCTCCTAAGCCAAAAACAAAGCCACCTAAGATTTTTTGCTCATCCACAAAAGAAGATAAGGTTTTTATTACTTCCTCTCCTTTGATTAATCTTATCAGATAACCATGCTGAATTCTTCTGAAATACATTCCGTCACTCCTGTGACTGGTTCAACTGTTTTGCTGTCAGACCAGGACTCATTCTCGAGAAGAAGTTGGAGTGTTCACCTTTAGGTGAACCATATAAACGCTTCTTCGCCTTGCGAGAAACTTTAGGTCAAGCCGAAGCTTGACACTCCAAAGTTGCTCATTCAAATTTAACTCTTTCAGAGTCCTCTTTATGCAGTTTCTTTTTTTAACCAATCCAAATATTTTTCGTATCCCGCTAAGATACCTAACGCAATGATCTCCGGAACCTCATAGCTATGAAGCTCGATGACCCTTTTCTTTAGCTTCTCGAAAAGCATATCTTTGGTTTTTATCAAAAGCAGAACTTCTTCTGCTGCGCTAATCTTTCCTTTCCAGCGAAACACAGATTTAAGCCCCGGAACTATGTTTACACAGGCGGCTAATTTTTCCTGAACTAAAGCTTGGGCTATCTTTTCCCCCTCCTTTTCAGATGCACAGGTTACAAAGACAACAATATAATCGGTCATCTGCTAATCTTCCTCTTCAATATCTTTTCGACTCTGTCCACCTTCCCTTTTATTCTATTTTTGGCTCCTTTTCGGTCATCAATGGTTATCACCATATATACTCTTTTGCACTCCTTTGTCATGGTCTGGTGGCATCTTTTAATCACTTTGAAGATACTATCCCAGTTTCCCTCGATGGTAGTGCTCATAGCGGAGGTGCGATAAGGAAGACCGCTTCTATCCACAATGTCAATCGTTTTTGCCACGTATTTTCCCACGGACTCTCCTTTGTCCAATGGGAAAATGCTAAAGGATACTAACATAGCACCCACGTTCCTTTGCAAGGATTTAGGTTGCTCGTAGTCAAGGGTTCATCCCTTGATGCCAAGCCATGAAGGCTTGGCTACGCAGGCTTTCCTTGGTTGATATTTAATTCCCAACAGATGAATTGTCCGCAGTCGGCGGACCGCCGTCCGCTGCCGACCACCTGCTTAATCCCTTCGCGGTGAATCCGTTGACCTCTCTTTTCATTTGTTGGGAATTTTTATTTAATCCCCAACTCCTCCTTTACCTCCTTTACAGCGGCGACCATAACCTTCAATTTTTCTTCTGCCTCTTTTGGGGTTCTGGTCTTCAAACCGCAGTCTGGATCGATGTAAACTTTTTCAACGGGGAAGACCTCTAAAGCTTTTTTGATGTTCTTCTTCACTTCCTCTTTTTTTTCGATGATATGGCTGTGGGAATCCAGAACGCCGACTGCAATCTCCTTGGTAAATTTTGGCTCTCGAAATATATCCAAATTAGCAAAATTGCTGTTGGCAAACTCCAGATCCAGCTGATCCACTGCTAAATCTAAAATTTTTGGATAGATCGTCTTGAAATCTCCATAACAGATATGGCTTATAGT
>JALHUP010000447.1 GCA_022866585.1 Candidatus Zixiibacteriota bacterium
ATAAAAGAGGCTTAAGAATATGCTTCCTATGATAATACAGGTCCTGATTCAGAAAACATGGTTATGAGTTGTTTCAAATGATCTGACAAAGGTAGTAGGGACGTTCAACCGAATGCCCCTATAATCTAGATTCTTAAAAAAAGGGTGCAAAATGATGAAAATCCTGAACGTCTTTCTGATTTCTTTATTTTTATTGGTGCCTATTGAGGCAGAAGCCGGGCAGACAGAGACCATCCCCGTAGGGGATGAGATTTACGAATGGGTGTATGAATACATTGAACAGCTCTATCTAAGGGGATATTTCAGAGAGCTCCATATCGGGACAGAACCTTTTTATCGAGGGGAGATCGCTCTGTCTCTTCTTTCTTTGAAAAACAAGATCGAAAAGAAGGAGATTCAACCGACCGAAACTGAAAAATGGCTAATCCAAAAGTTAGAAAATGAGTTTTCTTATGAGATTTCCTCATTGACAGCAAAAAATGAAGATGGGGATGAATTAAAGCTCGGCTTGGATTTTTTAGAAAATGCTAAGTTTCCCAAAAAAGAGAAATCGAACTTTTTTGAAAAAGGACTTCCCTCTTTGGGTGCCCAATTTAGCGCGAATTTCTCTCTCTTGGTAAGATATAATATCGATGAGTTCTTAGCTAAAGACCCTTATTATACTGGAAAAGTTTGGAATGGTTTTGCCGGTGAAGCCAATCAAGCCTATTTCTCTTTTCATTTCCGTTATTTTGACCTCCTCTTAGGAAGGGATAAGTTAAGTTGGGGGCAAAGTAAGATCAGCTCTTTAATACTCTCTGAGGGTTCTTTGCCTTTCGACATGCTTAAAATTCAGAAAAGATGGGGATTATTTCAGGGAACTGCCTTTGCGGGGGTTTTAGATCCCATAAACTCCGATGAGGGAAAAGAGATAGAAAGATATTTCTCCGGGCACAGAGTCAGTTTCAAGATCCGCTCTTTGGCAGAACTGGGAGTCTCCGAGACAGTGGTCTATGGCGGGGAAGATAGAAACTTAGAGCCCTATTATTTGAATCCTTTGTTCTGGTATCATGGAGCTCAGATCAACGGTAACAGAGATGACAATACTTTCATCTGTTTTGATTTCAATTTTACGCCAAAAAGAAACCTGCTTCTCTACGGTGAGTTTTTGATCGACGATTTCCAGATTGAGAAAAAATCAAAATCAGATCAGGAGCCAAATGAGTTGGGTTACGTGACGGGTCTTCTGTATGCTTTTCCTTCCAAGTTAAATGGCTTTCAGATGAATTTAGAGTATGATCGAGTCAACAATAGGACTTACAATCAGAAAAACATCTGGAACAGGTATTTGAATAGAAATAAACTAATGGGGAGTAAATTAGGACCAAATTCGGACAATTTGAAAGCGTCGATAAAAGGGTGGCTTACCAAGGGCTTGGAAGCGGAGTTGGGTTATGGTTTTCTGCGAAAAGGAGAAAGAAGTGTTTACTCTGTTTGGGAGGAGCCGTGGCTTTATGCCGACGGGCACTATAAAGAGAAGTTCCCTTTTGGGGTGGTGGAAGAAACCAACGAATTATTACTCCAACTGGGATATAGTTATGATGTGGCCCTAAGAGTGAATCTGTCTTTGCGATATGCGAAAGTCACCAATAAGAATAATATCTTAAACCAAAAAGAGGAGAGCCTGGACTGGGGTCTTTTTCTTCAATACCATTTCGTAAAGCATTTACCCTGACCTTAGCTTTGTTAGGGACAGAACATTGTTCTCTCCCTGCTGAGGAAAGGTAATCGAGGGGGAGGATGGTATGTTCAAAGAACAGATGGTCTCTTTCAGAAAGATAGGCATATTAGTCGATTTGATCCTCACGGTTTTGGCTTTTTATCTGGCTCAATTCTTGATTCAAGAGTCCTTTTCCACACATCCTTTTAACTCCGATCTGATCCAAAAGGGCAGTATTTTACTTTTATTGATTCTCTCGATCTGGTTTTTGTTTTTCTATTTTGAGAAAGGACTGTACGGTTTTCGATCTATTTCTCTGTTTAAAACCGCTAAAAAGCTAATCCCCGCCTTTCTCAAAGCATTTTCGGTTCTTCTGGCTTCTGTATTACTTTTGAAATTCTTAGCTGGAATTGGGGACTTTTCTCTTTTCAAGAGCAGCCACCGGTTTATGACTTTCCTTTTTCTATTTGGGGGGTTCAGTTTTTTCTTTTGTTTAAGTTTTCGTAAAGCTATTCCTTCTTTCCTCAGATATGTCGGAAGGAAAGGACATAATCTAAAAAGGATTTTAGTGGTAGGAATGGGGAAGCCGGCTTTGAATTTTGTTAAGGAGATCAAAATTCATCCTGAATGGGGATATCAAATTATAGGGATTTTGGATTGGGAAAGGAAAAGATTCAGACAGAGATACTTGAGTGTTCCGGTTATATCTGGTTTGGACTGTCTGCCCCGGATGATAAAAAATCGTCAGATAGACGGGTTGGTCTTTGCGGCATCAAAAAAATTTCTGGGAATGATACAACCAATTATTTCGGTTGGTGAAAAGATCGGGGTGCCGACTAACTCTTTAGCTGACTTTTTCCCTTTAAGTAGATGCAAAGAGGAAGGAATACAGCCACTTGTATCTTGTCATTTTGTCCACAGGAAAGGCTTTTGTGCTTCGGTCAAATATCTCATCGATAGAATATCTGCTTTTGTCGGGATTATTATAGTCTCCCCGATTTTTCTTTTCGTTTCCGCCTTAATTAAGGCTACCTCAGAGGGTCCGGTCTTTTTCAAGCAGAAAAGAGTAGGACTCAACGGGAAAAGATTTTATATATACAAGTTCAGAACCATGGTTAAGGATGCTGAGAAGATGAAAAAACTCCTTCAGGATAAAAACGAGATGGATGGTCCAGTTTTCAAAATTAAAGATGACCCCCGAATGATAGGTGTAGGGAGAATTTTAAGAAAATTCAGCCTGGATGAGCTTCCCCAGCTTTTCAACGTTCTTCTAGGAGATATGTCCTTAGTCGGTCCCCGACCTCCCTTACCTGAAGAGGTTAGCCAATATGAACTATGGCAAAGAAGAAGGCTTTCGGTGAAGCCGGGGATCACCTGTCTGTGGCAGGTAAATGGTAGGAATAATATCGACTTTCAGAATTGGATGAAATTGGATTTACAATACATAGACAATTGGTCTTTGTGGTTGGATATTAAAATATTGGCCAAAACCCTGCCCGCAGTTATCCTGGCAAAAGGGGCTCGGTAGAAAACATCATGTGTTTCCGTTTTTAGTTATATGCAATAATTTCTTTCGACTAAAATGAGAATAGTAGACCCGATTTATAGGGGAATGTGACCATTGAAGACTCCACGATTGTATTGCGGGGGAATGCGCACGCCCATTCTTGCCCTGCATCATGATAGAGATGCCGGAAAATAGATCTGAAAAGAAGCCTTGTTTCATAAGCTTGATAGCCTCCATCTCTATTAGAGTCAAATTATTTATCTCCTAACTAATACACAATAATCCTTCTCGACCATCTGCAGGCTGGGATGTCTCTTTCTGGATTTTTCCAGGAGCTCCCTTTTATCAACCAATGCATCCACCCCTCGGGATTGATATCCCTGTTTATGAAAAGCCTCCACTTAGAATCGTATATATCTTCTTTCGGGGAAAACTTGTCCTATGCCGGATAGCCTTTGGATGACTTGAATCCAGTGAACACAAATCTATATCTGTCAAACAATCCTGTTTTCTCCAGAATGAAACCAAGACTCTTGAGAATGGTGAGATTTTCGGTTTAATGGAAGTTTCGTGTTGGTAAAAAGGTTGGATTTAGTTGATAATACGCCATAGATTGGATCTAAAACTGAAAACGTTTTCAGATTGGGGACATAGTATGGCAAAAAAATGGTGTCCAGCCGATCCAGATCACCTATTTCCCTTGTCTCGCATAGCATGTTACCGTTATAGTCAACAAAGAAAAACCAACACGTTTTTACCATTAACCGAAATCAATTTTCGTTTTTGTTTGGATCGTTTCGATTTGATTCGTTTAACTTCTTGTTGTTTAGCGGATTGCTTCTTGTGGAGCTTGGATAAAAAAAGCGTCCCCAACTGGACGATTTTAGAACTTTTTTGAAAGCAACAGAAGAACTGATACCGGACGCTTCTCCGCTATTAGCCTCTGTTTAAGCTTCGTTGAATCAAAGAAGTTGAAAGTAGGAGTGGAGACACGGAGCGGCCATCGCCTTCGTTTGAGAGAAAAAAGGCGCGGAAGGATTTTTGTGGGGTTTTGCACAGATACCCCAGCTCTTCTCTGTTTTCTATCTGGCTGGTTTCAGATGTCATCTGCGCTTTTTCCTTCCTTGCCCCCAACTTTGGAAAAGTTTTAAATTCTGTGTCACCGAAATCGTATTTTGAATGTATGCTCCTTGTAATGTTTTGGAGCTTAGTAGCATATTGACGTACTCACCGCGGTGTAAAAGATTAAATTTGGTAATGCCTTCCCCACTTCAAATTGTTGAAGTTATTCCTCTGCGTTGTATCCTTCCCAAAAGAGGCGCACTTTTCTGTAGATAATATCTTGACTATTAAGAGCGCGGTGACTATCTTGGGGTGTCAGTTTCTGTCAGTCAAAACATCTGAGGATTGACCTGTTTGTAATGGCCATGGGCAGCATGAAGGTCTGAAGTCGGGGCAAAAACAAAAACGAACCGAAATTCAGCGGAGAACAGTTTGACCACGTCTTCTTTCCTGAGCGAAGGAACTTCACACTCAATCCGATTCCAAATAACGAAGCGGAGACTTTACACTTTCATCAGAAACTTCGGAGACCGTGGAGAGATTGATCTGACGATAAAAGGAGGAAACATTTCGGGTAGAGTAGGGTATTTAGGAAACTTAGAGGCGTTTTGGGGAATTTTGAATCCCGATGGGAAATGGAATGGCAAGCTTGTAAAACAGATAGGGAAAGAAAAGATAACTCTTTTCATAAGAAAGGGCAAAATCAGTCACCAAAGAATGAGCCAGGTTTCAAAGATTTTGCATGGTGGTTCCGAGATTATACTTGAAGGTAGCAAGAGAAGAAAGTCAAAAACAAAAGATTCGCAGCTCCAGATAAAACTCACTTTGTCTCCAAATCTCGAGGTTTCTGGATTCGTCAAACATCGGTCTGGCATGCATTATACAATGATAGAATTACAGCCAAGTGGAAGATGGAATACAAAAGGATGGGTTGGACTGACAGGCGGAAGGTTTTTGTTCTCAGCAGAAATCGGTAAGTGTGAAACCTCCTTTGAAGGAACACCTCGCTTTGTTCCGAAACGAAGTGGCCTCACGATAGACTAACGCTTTTTATCATATCCAATCGGAAGTATCTTGTTTTTTTTTGAATTTCCCCTGCCAAATACCAGTTTCCTTTCTGATAAACCAAAGCTTTAGGAACCAGTTCGATCACATTGGAAGAGTGGGCTGAAACACAATGTAGTTTGATTTTTTTCTCCTGGGAGATCGCTTGCCTGAGGAGCTCGAACATGAGAGCCTCACCTTTTTGTGAACGTTTCTTTTCCGGCTGAACGGTGATCCGCTCTTTCGTTTTTTGATAATCGGCTTTGATTTTTTCGGGCATCAGAGACTCGATCTTTGCCAATACCTGCTTGGCTGATTTCCTTAAGCAGTTGACTGATTGAACCGGGTCTGAGCTTAGTCCTAGATAGACGGTTAGAAGTTCATCAACGGTGAAGTTAAGAGGTGGCAAAAAGGCATCAGTAAGGAGTCTGTATCCATGATCGAAATAGATTGGGACTCTTGCTTGGGATAGTGCTTGAATATCCCTATAGATAGTCCTTTCCGAAACCTCACATTCATTAGCCAAACCAGAGGCCTTGAGATTTCTTCTGGACCTTAAAAGATTCAAGATTAAAAGCAATCGGTCAGACTTTGCCACTTTTGTGAAGTGATCGCGTTTCCAATGCGGATTTGGTAACCTTCTCCGATAGAACGGAAGGTTTTATTGACCCGCAATCCTTAGTTAAGGTAGCAGCTCGCTCGATCTCAGTCCTCAGTTCGTATATGTTATCGGGCCAATCATATTGTAAGAGAATCGCAAGTGCATCAGGAGTGATTCCAAAAATGTTTCTTTTCTGTTCTTTGTTAAAGAGGGATATGAATCTCTCAATCAGCATGGGAATTTCTTTTTTCCTTTCCTTCAAGGGAGGGACTCTGATCTTCGCACAGAAAAGGCTATTCAAGAATCGATGAAGTGGAATGTTGATGGACAACTCTTTTTCTCTCCTTGTTTCCAGCGACCCAATTATGCCCAAACTCAGAAGTTTGCTTCTGGGGAAAGTCCCCCTCTTGCCCAACTCCTCGAGAAAATCGGAGAGTTGGGCAAGTAGATGTGCCTGTAGAAGATCGATCCTCCTGATAAACAGGGTGTCCCTGTTCGTTGATCTTCTGAGCTTTTGGAAGAGGACTGGGGAGGTGAGCTGTTCGACCATCCTTGTCTGGTCTTGACCGGTCTTTTGGCAATCATAGACCACCAACTCACCTCCCCAGTTTCTTCTTTGATGGATTAGTTTGGCGAAATAGTCCTTACCAACCCCGCTTTCTCCCTCCAAGACCACGTTAAGAGAAGATCGGATGGCATGATCGATCTCTTTGTAAACCTCTGGCAGGCTCTTTTGCGCCATCAAGTTTCGCATCTTTGCTCTTCCTAAAGAACGAACTGCAAAATAGTTAGCAGGGTGAATACAAAAGAACCTCCGCCAGCGTCTCCGTCGGGTGACGGACTTTTGTCGGGCGGGTATGGTAAGCCTCCGCCTCCGTCAGCAAGTACAGGTGTCCCAAGGGCGATGCTTAAGACGAGCAAAACGAGCACCAGGAGCAACGCCACCTTGAGCATAGGGGATATTGAAAACATGGTATCTTCTCCCTTGTTTAAGGTTAACGGGTTTCTGTTTTCTGCAAAGATCTCTGGTTGCAACGGATATGCCTGAAAGTGGGCTTGAGCTCAACAAATTCGAGAGGTAGTTTACTCCTTGAGATTAAGGAGTTTACCGGGGGGAAATGTTTTGATCGAAAAGTCCTTACTGAAAACTAAGGAAAGAGAATTCGTCAATTGTGACGGAAAGGGAGGACTATCTGAAAATCCACTATGGAAGTTGCATAAAGGAAAAGCACTTACCTGTATTTACGTTACTGACGGAAGTGTAAAAATGTGGGGATCGCTGGATTTTGTCTAAATAGTTGCCATTAATATACTTTTACTGCAGGATCGTCATTTATGACGACTTGATTTTCGCTGTCTTCTTGATTTTATATCTTTTGAGTCTTCTTCTCAACGTGGGCTCGCTGATTCCCAGCTCCTCGGCCGACTTGGATTGATTCCATCCATTCTTGTCCAGAACATGCAGGATCTTTTTCTTTTCCACCCAGTTCAATACTTCTTCGAGTTTACCATATCTATCCAAGTTAACTATGGTTCTGGTTTTCAAGATCTCTTGAGGCAAAAGTTTCTCTGGAAGAGTGCCGTCTTCACTCAACAAGATTGCACTTTCGATTAGGTGTTCCAATTCCCTCACATTACCAGGCCAGCTATAGTCCTTCAGAGCATCAATTATCCTTTTGGTGAGCCTGATAGGTGGTTTGTTATTGTCTTCGGAAAACTTTCTCAGAAAGTACTCAATCAGAAAAGGAATGTCTTCTTTCCTTTCCCGGAGGGACGGAATAGTAATCACTATTGGATTCAACCTGAAATATAAATCCTTTCGGAATGAACCCTCCTCGATCTTCTTATGCAAATCCATATTCGTGGCAGAGATTACTCTTACATCGACCTTGATTGGTCTTTGACCACCTACTCTTTCAAATTCCTTTTCTTCTATCGCCCTTAAAACTTTCGCCTGGACAGAAAGGTTCATGTCTCCTATCTCATCCAAGAAAATGGTTCCACCATCAGCTAATTCGAACTTGCCTTTTCTGAAGCCCACGCCTGTGGCTGTTTTTTCTTCAATGCCGAATAGTTCACTCTCCAGTAAGGTTTCGGGCAAAGCGGCACAATTCACCTTAATGAATGGACCATCTTTTCTTTGGCTTCTTGCATGAATCAAGTTTGCAATTAGCTCTTTTCCTGTTCCGTTCTCACCCAGGATTAAGACGCCTGTTCTGGAGTTGGCTACTTTTTCTACCATATTGAAAACTTCTTGCATCTTAGCACTTTTTCCGATGATGTCAGGGTACTCATAAGTCCGATGCAAAACCTCCTTTAATTGAAAGATTTCCTCGTTGGCTTTGACATAAAGCTCACTTTTCTCAATAGCGGTAGCGATGAGATTGGCAAAAGCTTTAAGAAAATCCACATCCTCGGAGGAGAAAATCGCTGGGAGTCCGCGATGATCCAAATAGACAGTTCCAATCAGCTGATTTTTAGTCTTCAAAGGGACGCAGAGAATGGAGAGGATATTATACATAATCACACTCTGGCTTTTAGCGAACCTATGGTCTTTTCGAGTATCTTCAACGATCAAAGGAGAATCATTTTTTACCACGTCTTTTAAAACTTGTCGACTGACGGCAATCGCATCCTGTGAAGTCTCCTGTTCGATTCCCTGCGCAACTTTCACCTCGAAGCTTTTGTCTTTATCTGAATAGAAGATAATGGCACCCCTTTCGGCATTCAAGAGCTGTATCGCCAGCTGGAGTGATTTTGACAATAGCTCGTCTGTATCCCAGATATTATTCAACAAGTCAGCCAGCTGGTAAAAGGTCGCAGTCCTTTCGTTTTCTAAGGTTCTAAAGTCTCTTATCTGTTCCAATAGAGATTCCACCTCCTTTTTCTTCGGTTCGATTTTTTCTCTTTCAAAGATGTTTAATGCCTCCGTTAAGTATCCTTTTGCCTCTTTATATCTTCCGACTTCCAATTTGATCTTTCCGATCTCCAGATATGTTCGTCCCAGTTCCAATTTCGCTTGCAGCTCTTTGAAGATTTTCGCACTCTCACATGAGTGTTTGAGGGAATCACGGAAAGCTCCCATCGCCTTCATCGAAGATGCTTTGACCCTTTGGAAGTATCCTTCCAGAAATCTGTAGTCGAATTCCCGAAGAAATAGTTGAACTCGAATCAAAAGTGTTTCAGCTTGTTCCAAGGTGTCCGTTTTGATAAATAATTCTGCCAAGCAAAGCAGGACTTCAGCTTCGGCTTTTTTATTGCCCTGCTTTTGATAGAAACCTTGGGCTTGCAAAAGATTTTGTTTGGCTTGATCAAAGGTGGACTGTTGCAAAAGGATCTTCCCCACAAGAGCAAAGCAGTCAGCTATGCCTGCTTCTTCGCACAGTTCTTTTCTTATTCTCAAGCTTTTCTTCAGATACCCCAAGGCCTGATCGAACTTCTCTCGATTTGCATAAAGGTCTGCAAGGTTGTAGTAAACCAGAGCTATACCGCCTTTGTGTAGAACAATTTTAAATTGTGCAATTGAGCGGTTAAAGTATTCCAACGCTCGACATAATTCGCCTTTTCTGAGATAGATCAAGCCGATATTGTTATAGGAGAAACCGAGCCCGACTAATTCCGAAATCTTTCCTTGAAATTGGGATGCTTGCAAGAAGCACTCTAAAGCTTGCTCCCAAAGATTTAGGTCGGAATAAACTAGGCCGAGGTTATTATACGATATCGGGAGGCGATACTGATCTTGAATTGTCTCCTGAATATCAAGGCACTTACGAAGGTAGTCTATAGCTTTTTTTGATTCTCCCTGGCTCCTAGCCACTAAGGCTAAACTGCCGTAGCAATCGGCGATCTTCCTGGTGTCACCGAGTTCTTCAAAAACCTTCAGGCTCTCACGATGGTACCAAATTGCCTGGGGATAGTCTCCCAAGGTCCAATTGACACTTCCCAGACCACTTAGGGCAAATCCTGCCTCTTTGGACGTGCCCTCCTTCTGCAAAATGCTCACAGCTTCTTCGAATTTGCTTCTCGCCTTCTCATAGTTAGATTTTCTAAGATGTACCCAGCCCAAATTGACCAAGGTAGCGGCGTAGTCTTTGGGCGAGTCGATTGTCTTGAGTCCCTCCAAAGACTTCTCAAAAAATTCTACCGCTTTGTCATGTTCACTCATCTTCTCGTAAATTCTTCCCATTTTTCTATATATTAATGCCCTCTGATGATCAGAAACCACCGAATGCGATATCTCAAGCGCTTCTTGGTAAAGACTAAGGCTTTTGTTCAACTCCCCCATCAGGTCGCATTGGTCGGCCAGACTCTCCAGTATACTCTCTTTAGATGGCAAGCAGGGGCTTGGAATTTGATCGTAAAGCTCCAAAGCATGAGTGTAATGAGCTATGGCTTGAGCGTAATCATATTTATTTCCCGCCCTCTCGGCTGCCAAAAGCGAGTAGTTTAAAGCCCGTTTAACATCCCTGGCTTGGTAAAAGTGATTTGCTAGCTCGTGTATATATGTTTCTTTTTGCAAACCTATCTCTTTCTCTAAAGTCTCCCCCGCCCGTTGATGTAGCGCTTTTCTTTTTGAAGGATCAAACTGATCATAAATAAATCTTCGTGCCAGATTACCGACAAACTGAAATTTCCGTCTATCCGGAGTTGATGATTCTTCCATTAGATTATAGGAGAGAATCTCCTCCAAACAGGTTGAGATGACCACGGGTGTGAAAGCGGTGAGCTGCCTTAGAACATCAAGTTCGACTTCTAAGCCCCAGATTGAGGCTGCACCAAGCAATTCTATACTTTCTGGATTTAGACGAGCTAACCGCTTCACGAGATCATTTTTTACGCTCTGGGGAATCTTGCTTCTTGCGATGCAATCTGGCTGAAGTGACCATTTGTCATTTTCTTCTTGGATAGCTCGCTCCTCTGCCAACGATTCCATAAGTTGACTAATCAAAAAGGGATTACCCTGGGTCTCCTGATAGATCGCTGCAGGGATCTTTTCTGTCCCCCTTTTCCAGCTGAACATTGAGCAGAGCAGTTTTTCTACTTCGATCTCGCTTAATCTGTTTAGCCTAATGGAAATGAGTCTATCTCCGCAGATCGCTCGAATTCCTTCCTCTAGTTCTAATACCTTCTTATGCCCCTCCGGAGACACCAAGTCACTTGCGAGAGTGAAACGAATCAAAGTTTTATTGCCTGGTGCGTTGTCAGTAAAATCTAAAAAAGATTTGAAAAAGATGTCATCAGCCAATTCCGAATGGTCGAAGATCAAAACTACAGGATGAGAGGCAACCTGGAGGAATTGGCGAACCCTAACCTGCACAACCTCAAAATTCTGAATCTCTTTTAAAGAGAATCTAGCTGACGAAAAGCCTTCTAGCTGTGCCCAAGTGGCGAATTCCTCTAAGAGCCTTGTCTTCCCAATACCTGATTCACCTGTAACCAAGACAAATCTGTTCTTTTTCTCTGCCACCTGGGTCAAGCTTTCTCTCAACACATCAAGTTCTTTTTCTCGCCCCACAAAATCTGTTGAATGGATCAGACTTTTTGCTAAAAGGAGATCCGATTTGTCAAGCACGATTCCTGAGACTTTTTGGACCTCCCCCAACACCTCTTTAGCTGAAAGAAATCGATCGATTGGGTCCTTTTCCAAAAGTTTGAGGATTAGATTTCTTAATTCTAGTGGAACTGGCGGTTCTTCCGGGATGACCACTTCTTTCTCTAAGTGGCTCTTTGCTAAATCCATTGGGTCTTCTTCATCAAAAAGAGGTTTTCCGAATAGGCTCTCATAGATGAGGACTCCCAACGAGTATAAGTCCGTCTGCGGGGTAGGCTTTTCTCCTCGGATTATTTCAGGGGCAAGATAGGGAAGAGTCCCTTTCCACCAAGACGATTCTTCTGGTTTTTCGTGCTGGGCAAAACCAAAATCGGTAAACTTGACTGTAAGCTCACCGTCTAGCGAAGTGGCAATCAAAATGTTGGAGGGTTTGATGTCGCTGTGGATTATTTTCTTTGAGTGAAGAAAATCTAAAGTCGATAGAATCTGGAGGAGAAACACATAGAGTTTGGAGTAATCTGGCGGTTGAAGAAATTCCTCCCATTTATTCACCTCGACATACTCCATGACAAAATATGGTTCATGTCTATCATTCAAGCCAAAATCAAATACTTTGACAATATTAGGATGACGCAGTTTCTTTAGAAGGATGAACTCGGCCTTGAACCCTTCAATGAATTCAGGTTCATGAGACAAAAGAGTTTTTAACGCAACAACTTCATGACGCAGTAAATCGATCGCCTTGAAGACCTTTCCGATACCACCTGAGCCAATCTCATCTATGATCTGATATCGTTTTCCAATCATAAAGTATTAATCAGAATAGGGTATTGCGTTTGGGCATTAGACTCAACATCGTAGCTATAATATAAAGCAGAAAATGGGAATTTCAATAGATTTCTTGGTTTGAGGGAAGTGGGGTCTTCATCCCACCAATGAAAAATCAGGCGACATGATAGCTTTCGTTATATCATGGTTTCGCTCTTTTTTTTCGAGACTTTCGGAAAGTTATGGCTCAAGAAATGGAATTTTCCCTCTTGTAAGTAGTTGCAAGACAACAAAATGTAATTTTTTTGGGAAAAATGTAATTTTTTTCTTGACAAGCAGAATGAAATGCGTATGCTAAATAGCGAACAGGAACTGAAGGAGGTGAAATAAAGGTGGGAGAAAGGAGCTTTGGGGAAAAGATAGCGCAACTGCGCAACAAGAAAGGTTGGACTATCAGAGAGTTTGCGAAAAGAATAATGAAGGAAGATGGAGAGCCTATGTCGCCATCGTACCTTTGCGACATAGAACAAGGAAGAAGGAAGCCACCAGCCTTGGAGGTAATTCGCAGAATGGCAGAACTGTTGGATGCAGATTTTGATGATCTAATGGTTTCGGCACACAGGACTCCGCCGGACATAAAACAACTCGTACAAGAGAATAAGATGCTAAGGCGGGTTCTAAAAAGAGCGAAGGACACCGGCTTTAAAGACTGGAAGGAGGTGGAAAAGCTAATAGAAAACTGGACCGGGCGTTTGGCGCAGTCTCAGCAAAGAGGAACGGATAGAACTGATTAGATAGGAGGATGAAGAAGTGAAGATTATTAAAGACAAAACGGGCACTTTCTCCCGTGGCCTCTGGTTCGAGGACGGAGAGATTGAAGCATTAGCTGAAAAACATCGAAAAAATTTTATTAGTCCAATTGAACAGACTGAAAGCCCGGTCATGGATGTGGACAAGTTCGTGGAAATTTATCTCCGGGATGCTTTGAAAAAAGAAGTTGTGTTAGACCCCTATGCTGATTTGCAGAGGATTGAAGGTCCGAATGTCTTGGGAGCAACCTACTTCTTCGATGATCGTCTTGAAGTGAAAATCGAAAAGAGCCTAACGGAAGAGGCGGAGAGAACCGACCAGTGGGGAAGGTATAATGCTACTTTAATGCATGAGGGCGGGCACTGTATACTTCATCCAGTAGTATTTCAGCGTGATCTTAATCAGCAGGTTCTATTTCACCCAACGGATCACAACAAAATCAAGTGTCTACGAAGAACCATAGAGGCACCTTACACAGTATCTTATAATAACGAATGGTGGGAATGGCAAGCGAATCAGTTCATGGCGAATCTGCTGATGCCAAAGGAGTTATTCTTAGCACATTTTGAGATGGAAAGAAACGCTTACGGTATCCGAGACAACGGAGAGCTCGTCAAGGACGAATATTTGTTTAATGCAGTGGTGGGATACTTAGCAAATACGTTTCATGTCTCTAAGCAAGCAGTCAAAATACGGCTTTATGAGCTAAAGCAGATTCCAAACCTGCAACAGGAAGAGTTTTTCCAAAACAGTGGTTTTGTGAGTATCGGAGATGTGCTTATGGGTCGAGCATGAATCGGTTGTTTTTTTGCCGAGAGTGTTCGCAGAATAGCGTATAACTCAGCCTGAATAACAAAAGTCGATATATGGGGGTTTCTAAATTGAAATGGTTGTTTGATCTAATCACCGGACTTATCAAAGGCAAGTTCACCGGGAATCTAAAAATCAACTTCTTTA
>JALHUP010000448.1 GCA_022866585.1 Candidatus Zixiibacteriota bacterium
GTAGTGATTAACTTCACATTGTTCTCATCCAGCTCATTTATCTCCCTTTTGGTGGTTTCATACAAAAGCTTCATTATAGCCGAAACCTCATACTTTGGTCTTTTCCAGTTTTCTCGGGAAAAAGTGAAGAGGGTCAAAATGGAGATGCCCAGATCGCCTGCGGCTCTGACAATTCTTTTAACCGTCTTAACCCCGGCTCTATGTCCCGCAGTTCTGGGCAAGCCTCTTCTTTTCGCCCATCTCCCATTGCCGTCCATGATGATGGCCACATGATTAGGGAGGTTGCCTTTCTTTAAGATTTTTTCCTTAAGCTCCAAACTATCCTTAGACAACCCTTTTACCTCACATAAGGGATGATTTTTGGAGTGTTCGCCCTTAGGGCGTGTTGAAAAACCTCCTCGTTCGTGCGGGAATTGGAATTCCCGCACGAAGAATGGTTCGGGAAATCCAATTCCCGAACCAACTTAAAAATCGCGAAAGCCCCGCAATGCGGGATCTCCGCTTCGCTTCGACAAGCTTTTGCACTCCAAAACCACTTTTTCAACAGTCCCTTTAGGCGAACCATGGAAAAACTCTTTACATTTTAAAAGATTTTCAGGTTCCCGCTTAGGCGGGGCTTGACACTCCAATAAAATCTCCCCTATTTAACTTTTTCACAGATGTAATAGTGAATGCCGAATAACACCTCTAAAGTATGGAGTTTAACTTAAACCTCCATCACTTCCCCTTCTTTTTTCTTCATCATCTCATCTACAAGCTCTATGAACTTGTCTGTTATCTCTTGCACGTGCTCCTGAGCTTTTCTGGATTCGTCCTCCGAGATATCCTTGTCCTTTTCTGCTTTTTTCAAAGCCTCATTGGAGTCCCGTCTGATATTTCTTACTGCGGTTTTGCCCTCTTCGGTTAATTTCTTCACCAGCTTGACCAAATCTTTTCTCCTCTCCTCGGTTAGGGAGGGAATGGGAAGTCTTATCACGTTGGCATCAGCTTGAGGATTTAATCCCAGATCGGATTTTTGAATGGCTTTGACTATATCCGGGATCAATCTTTTTTCCCAGGGTTGGATCACCAAAAGTCTGGGATCCGGCACGGAAATGTTAGCTACGGAAGACAAGGGGGTCATGGTATCGTAATAGTTCACCTTGATCCCGTCTAAAAGGACCGTGGTGGCTTTGCCGGTTCGGATGGAGGCAAGCTCCTTTCTGATCGTCTCCAGCGCCCTTTTCATCCTTTCCTCTGTGTCAGCGTAAAGTTTTTTTATCATGTTTTCCCTTTCTTTTATACGCAGAGATTTATTTTCTTCGCTACCCTACTTACTAATCCAAACGTAAGAAATGAATTTACATATCCCTCATTCCTTCGCTCAGGACTGGCTCTGACCCTCTCCCACAAGGGGAGAGGGGACTTCATAAATTCCCCCTCCCTTGACGGGAGGGGGTAAGGGGGGAGGGTGATTATGTCAATTTATTTAATTCGTTTGCTATAATCCAAACGCACAAAATTTTTACATTCTACTTGATTTCCCCCTCACCTTTCTCTCTCCCCTTGGAGAAGGTTAGGTTGAAAATCCCGCCAGAGGCGGGGGAGGGGGGGCAACATCATATCAGAAATAATTACGTTTGTATTAGGTCAAATTCAAAGGCTTTCGATTAGGGGGAAAGGCAATGAATCACCTTTCAGTCTAAAACTACCGTGCCCAGCTTTTCCCCCAAGAGAATCTTTTTCAAATTTCCTCTTATTTGTAGATTGAAAACTATGATAGGGAGTTTATTATCCATGCATAAAGAGACTGCAGTGGTGTCCATAACTTTTAGTCTTCGATTCAACACTTCCATATAAGTTAAGGAATCAAACATCTTAGCGGATGGATTTTTTACCGGATCGTCATCATACACCCCATCCACCTTGGTTCCTTTCATAACCACCTCTGCCCCTATCTCAATAGCCCTCAGGGCGGCCGCAGTATCGGTGGTGAAGTAGGGATTACCCGTTCCCCCAGCCAAGATGATAACCCTCCCTTTTTCCAGATGTCTTATGGCTCTTCTTCTGATATAAGGCTCTGCCACTGCCTCCGTGCGGATGGCGGTCATAACTCTGGTTAGAACTCCTAATTTCTCTAAGCTATCTTGTAGAGCCAAGGCGTTTATTAACGTAGCCAGCATCCCCATATAATCAGCGGATACTCTATCCATGCCGCCTTCACCAGATGGGTCTTCTTGGCTGGCAGAAAGTCCTCGAAATATGTTCCCCCCACCGATCACGATAGCCACATTCACCCCCAAATCTTTGACTTCTTTGATCTGTTGGGCGATGGAAGTCCTCATCTGGTGATCTATGCCAAATCCCTTGTCTCCAATCAACGATTCACCAGATATCTTGAGAAGGATTTTTTGATAAATGGGCACGAATTCTGTGTCTTGAGATTTGAGCATGATTATAATAAAGGTCAGGAAATCCTGACCCAATTTACTCTCTTAAAAACTGAACACTGACCACTGAAAACTGGTTAACTGACTTCATCTCCCAATCTGAACCTGACAAACCTTTTCACTGTGATATTTTCTCCCAATTTGGCCAGGGTCTCGTTTATCCTGTCTTTAACCGTCCGGTCCTGGTCTTTAACAAAGGGTTGCTCCAAAAGGCAGACCTCTTGAAAATATTTCTCTAATTTCCCCTCCACAATCCTTTCTATGATTTTCTCCGGTTTTCCTTCGTTTTTGGCTTGGGTTCTATATATTTCCTTTTCCTTCTCAAGGAGTTCCGGTCTGAGATCGGACCGGCTCACCACCAAAGGATTGGTTGCCGCAATCTGCATGGCCATATCTTTGGCTAAGAATTTGAAATCCTCGGTCCGCGCCACAAAGTCGGTTTCACAATTAAGCTCCAGCAATACCCCCAATTTATCTCCCGGGTGAATATATGAGTAGATTATACCCTCCCTGGCGATTCTTGAAGCTTTCTTAGCCGCTTGGGTCAGACCCTGTTCCCTCAAATAATCCGTGGCTTTATTCATATCACCACCAGATTTTTCCAAAGCCTTCTTACAATCCATCATCCCTGCACCCGTCTTCTCTCTAAGCTTTTTAACCATGTCAGCACTTACAGACATTTATCTAAACCTCCAGACTATTACTTTTCCTGAATTTATTAACCATTCA
>JALHUP010000449.1 GCA_022866585.1 Candidatus Zixiibacteriota bacterium
AATTAAAGAAGAAGGTCTCTTTATATGACCAGCTTAAGATAAAGGCTGAACACAAACAGATCACTTTGAATCAGCTAAGGAATTTAGAGAAGTCCACGTCCTCTGACCAAGAGAGAATAGCTTTTTTAGAGAACGAACTGGGAGACAAAAAGGAGGTTGAAAAGAGCTTAAGCCAGATAAAAGAAGAAACAAACTCGGTGGAGAAAAAGCTGGAGCAGGCTCGAAACATCTATATGAAACTTGAAGCTTCTTTTAAATCCACAAAAGATCAGAAAGCCAAACTCCAATCCCAGATGGCGAATATAGAAGAGCTGGGACCCGATTCAGTTTGTGACCGCTGTTTAAGACCGATGGGAGATGATTACCATAAAATCCGAAAACACCTTTTGGAAGAGCAAGAACAGTTGGATAAAAAACTGCAAGCTTTGGAGAAGGAAAGAAACGAAGTAAAAGAAGAGGGGAAAAAGCTCAAACGGACTAAAATAAAATTAGAGGAAGAAAAAGAGAGGTTACAAAAATCATTGGAAAATTTTTTGACAAAAGAAGGGGAGATGAAAAATTTAAAGAACAGTTTAGAAGAAAAGAAAAGAAATCTGCTCTCCTTAAATGAAGTTCTGAAGAATCTGGGTGAGGTTGCTTATGATTCGATGGTTCATGAAAATCTTAAAATAAAATTTGAACAGCAGGAAAAGATCAAAGAAAGGGCGACTCAGCTTGCTTCAGAAATCAAAAGAATTCCACAGATCGAAAAGGCAATAGAGGAATTACAAAACAAAATAAAGCTTTTGACTCAGGATGAGGAAAAACTCGAAGCCCAGGTCCAGGCTCTACAATTTTCTGAGGAAGAATATAAAAAAGTGGAAAAGGACTTGGACGAAAGAAGGAAAGAGGTGCATGAGGCTGAGCTACTTTTAAGAGACTTAACTCACAATATGGATACGCTCAAAAAGGAGATTGAGCAAATAGATGACGAAATCAAAAAAACTGAGGAGATGGAGTCAGAGATCAAAAAGGAAGAGGAGGAGAGATTATACTTAGAAAAGTTAGATTTATTGTTTTCAGATTTCAGAGTCTCTTTAATTGGACGGATAAGACCAACGTTGTCCCGATACGCTAAAAGTTTATTTTTGGAACTCTGCGATAACAGATACCAGGATTTGGAGCTGGATGAAGATTATGAAATTTATATATATGATCAGGGAGAAAGATTTTCGATTGAGCGTTTCTCCGGGGGCGAAACCGATTTGGCTAACTTGTCCCTGAGGATCGCCATTTCCCTTTTGATCTCCGAGTCCAGCGGGGTCGACTTCTCCTTTATAATTTTGGATGAGATCTTCGGCAGTCAGGATGCTTTAAGAAAGGAGAATATCCTTTCTGCCTTAGCCAAGTTGAAAAATAGATTCAGGCAGATTTTTCTGATCACCCACATAGATGACATCAAAGACTCGGTGGAGAATTTGGTTTATGTTACTGAAAATGAAGATGGAACCAGCGACCTGCAATTACAGTAAATACGGGTCTAAAGTTCCCTCTCCCCTGTAGGGAGAGGACTAGGGTGAGGGGGTTATTAGAAGTCGCCCCTAGACTGCGAAGAATTCTTCGCCCCACCTAAACGACACGCGTAGCCAAGCCTTCATGGCTTGGCTGACTCCAGCTCCGAAGGGAGAGAACAAATTAAGAGTTTGAAATGAAAAGCAAATTTTTAAAATCAAAGTGGATATTTTACCTGGTTTTCATCCTGGTAGTTGGCTTATTAGTAGTTCTATTTTATTCCCCAGAGAAAGGATGGAAAGTAAGAAGCATTAAAGATGGAGATACAATAATTTTAGAAAATGGAGAAGAGGTCAGATATATCGGTATAGATACCCCAGAAGAATCTCAGCCTTATTTTGAGGAGGCAAAAGAGTTCAACGGGAAAATGGTGGAAGGAAAGAGAATATTCTTGGAATATGACCAGGAAACCAAAGATAAGTATTCCAGAACCTTAGCTTATGTGTGGGTGGACAGTCTTTTAGTCAATGCAGAGTTAGTTAAAAACGGTTTGGCTTCGGTATATACTCATTCTCCCAATTTAAAACATAGAGATTGTTTTTGTTCATTGCAAACAGAAGCCAGAAAAGCAAAAATCGGAATATGGTCAATCCCCGTCTCTGGAGTTGAAAAATATTATATAGGCAATAAAAATTCTACAAGATTCCACCGTCCCAGTTGCGAATATGCGGCACAAATGGCAGACAGAAACAAAATCATATTTAAGACAAAAGAGGAAGTTTTAGATTCCTGTTATAGCCCTTGCCGAACCTGCAAGCCATAAAAGGGTAATACCTGCGGTTCTCCCTTTTCCGAACAGAGATAAATCTCTCATACAATTTTCGTCAAAGGCGGGGTTTTACGGAGTGACCATTTTTCATACAATCTTTCTTTCCAGACAGAAAAATCCACAACTCCAAAACGATCTTTCCGATAAGTATTATTAGCTATTCTTGGGGGGACGCTTTTTGTCTGCAAGGAGGGGCTATGCCTTCAATTTTAATTATAGATGATAAAGATAGCATGAGACAGATGCTTTCCAGAACCTTGGAATCGGAGGGGTATGAGGTGGAGACGGCCAAGGATGGGGAAGGGGGGTTAGAGAAAGCGAAAGAGAAAAAATATGATCTGATTTTGGCTGACCTCAAATTGCCCAAGATGGACGGGATAGAGGTTCTCTCATCTTTGAAGGATTTGGATCCAGAGGTGGCGGTCATCATGATGACCGCATACGGGACCATAGAGTCGGCGGTTGAAGCCATGAAACAAGGGGCTTTCGATTTTTTGGCCAAGCCTTTCGACACGGATCATCTGAATGTTTTAATCAAAAGAGCTTTGGAGAATCGAAGACTTGTGGCAGAAAATATTCTCTTGAGGGAAGAGTTAGCTCATAATTTGGGTTATGCTGAGATTATCGGGAAATGTGAGAAGATGAAAGAGGTTTCTCGTCTTATTCAGAAAGTAGCCACTTCGGATACCAGCGTGTTACTTTTAGGAGAGTCCGGCACTGGAAAGGAGCTTTTTGCGCGGGCCATTCATAATTTAAGCCCAAGAACAAAAGCTTCGTATGTGGCTATAAATTGTGCGGCCATTCCCAGAGAGCTTCTGGAAAATGAGCTTTTCGGGTCGGAGAAAGGAGCATATACTGGGGCAGTTGCCCGAAAGATGGGAAAATTTGAGATCGCAGAGGGAGGGACCATCTTTTTGGACGAAGTCGGTGACTTAGACATCGCCCTCCAAGCTAAGCTTTTAAGGGTGCTTCAGGACCGAACTTTCGAGAGATTAGGAGGGACTAAAACTATTTCTGTAGATGTAAGGTTGATCGCCGCTTCTAATACCGACTTGAAAAAAGCTATTGAGAAAAACCTGTTCAGAGAAGATCTTTATTATAGATTATCTGTTTTTCCCATCACCATTCCACCTTTGAGAGAAAGAAGAGAGGACATTCCCGATTTAGCTGAATATTTTGTGAAGAAATATTGCGCGGAGATGAAGAAGCCCAAAAAGAGCATCTCCAAAGAGGCTTTGGCTTTGTTGGACAAATATCATTGGCCCGGGAATGTGAGAGAGTTGGAAAACACCATCGAAAGAGCCATCATACTCTGTGAGGGCAAAAGCATTCTGCCCGAGCATTTAGCCATAAGAATTCCCACCCCCAATGAGATCAGGTTAAGAGAGGGCGCGGGGCTAAAAGAGGTGGGGCAGTATGCTCAGGCGGAAGCAGAAAGAGCTTTGATCGTTCGGATACTAACTCAAGTTCGGGGAAACAAAAGAAAAACCGCCCAGGCTTTAAAGATAGATTATACCACCTTGTTCGAAAAGATCAAGAGATATGGCATTGACGCTTAATACAGATGCAATTATTTCTGATATGGTTTTACCCCTCTCCCCAGTGGGGAGAGGGAAGGGCAAGGGGGAAACTAATTCAGTTCACCGTCCCAGCCCGACGTTCAGCACTTCTGGATGAATTCCTCTCACAATTATTGTTTCCGGTCATTTTTTGTTCACCATCAAAAACATGGAAAAGTAGATCCACAGAACAGATGGTTAATCAGACAAACAATATCACTGGAATTAATGATGCCGTCACCATTGGTATCACTCGAATGATAGGGACAAGGTGCAGGACCATGTATAAAGAGATAATTTATAACTAAAACCACGTCGGTAACGTCAATTCTATAATCGTTGTTAGCATCTCCTATTATATAAGGAAACTCATTTTTGCCCATGTCTATCCGGTAACCTCCACTTTCAGGGACTTGGGCGCTTGAATCGCCTGCATCGATGCAAGGGGAATTACATAAAAGTTCAAAATCAATGGTATCAGCAAACAAGGGGTCTCTCGTAATATTATAAAAGCTATCACAAGGTGTTCCATTAAAATTTGTTTCCCAAGTGGTATCGCCAGAACCTGCCGGGCATCCTATGAAATTCACCAAGCGACTCTTTACATCGTTATAGCGAATTTGTCTACGCTCAATGGATCCATTAATATATATCCCGGTGTCGTTTGCCGTTATGATATTATTCTTTATAATAATCGAATCTTCATAAGCGACCGATATTTCACAATAAACTCCGATGGAATTATTGCAGACTACGTTTCCTGCCGCGTTGAGAGAGGAATAGTAAGCCGATGAAATGCCCCGTGTGTTCCGCGAGAATATGTTATTCCTGAAGATATGACTAGCCCCGCCCCATGCGACAGCCCCAACCAGGCTGTTGAACAAGAAAACGTTGTTTTCCACAATGTTCATGCCGGAGGGTAGCTGGCTCCCATCCTTGGAGATGTCACCGTAACACTCCACGCCTTCTGCGTTACTAATAAATATGTTATGATCAATGACGCAGTTGTCCCAAGTTACACTGAATACTCCGCAATAGTTGTTCATAAATCTATTATGGCAAATGCGAGACCTCGGCTGGTCAAACCGCCACCCCAAATATTTCCACACGCCATAGAAGGAGTTGCGCATAGTAAATCCTATAACTGTGAGACTCTCATTTTCGGGAAAACAGTTCGATCCTTCCCAGGACAAAGCATTACCACTCCCCCCTTCTATTATAGTTGAATTAATAGTCAAAGTGTCGTTATCAAAAAGATAATGGCTAGCTAAAAGAACAGCTTTGCAATCCAAGTCCACGTTTTCATGATAGACTCCCGGCGCAACTAAGATGGTATCGCCATTTGCCGCCCCATTGGCTGCGCCCTGAATGGTGGATGAATCACCAGGCACATGGATTATGGCGGCATTTGCCCCTTGCCAGAAAATGGCGAGAGTAATTAGCAGAAAGAAAAGCTTAATATGTTTCATCACTGGCTCCTTTCTGGAAAGATCAAATTATTCGGTTCGTTAAGCAACTTTTCGATTCATAATTAATATATTAATTTTCCTCAAAAAAGCAAGGTCTTTTTTGAAGATCCCCGATTCGAAATAAATTAAGTTTCTTTGTTCTTTGCCGATTATAAAATAAGCTATCTGAATGGAAGGGAGAACACAAAAGCATGCTAAAAGAAGGCGGGAATTTTATTTCTTTTCCTACGGATCCAAAAGTTCGGACAATTTTTTTTGGGGGGTGCTTAAGTTTTCCAAAATTTTAGCCGATGAGAAAATTAGTGCAATTTCCTAAAAATTTAGATAGATGAAAAAGTTCCGTAATCGAAGCTAAAGTTAACACCTTATACCGAAAGAGACTTTTATGGTTTTAGGAAGAAAAGCAAGGACCGTGGCCGGCTTAGACATCGGAGCTTCCTCCATCAAGTTGGTGAAGCTGGAGGAGAGGTCCGGAGGGTGGGCTTTGACTGCTTTAGGGATGCGGGAGATTCCTTTGGAAACTTTGGTGGATGAGGAAATCAGGGATAGAGATACCGTTATTTTCAACGTGCAAAGCTTGATCGATCAGTGCGATCCCAATCTAAAGGAGGTAGCCATCTCCATCTCCGGACATGGGGTAATAACCGACAAGATCACCATCGATCAAAAATCAGGGGCAGAGGCAGAGCAAGCTATTCTTTTTGAGGCAGAGCAGAGGAGCCCCTTCGATGTGGAAGACGTGACTATGGATTATCATATAATCCAGGTCAACCAGGAGACCCGTAAAATGGACGTCCTTTTGGTGGCCGCCAGAAATGAATTTTTGAATTCTTATATCGATTTGGTCGCCGATGCCGGATTAAGACCGGTGATCGTGGACACCGATGCCTTTGCCATATTGAACGCCTACCAACTCAATTATGAGATCGATCCGAATAAGGTGACTGCTTTAATAGACGTCGGATTTGACACCACCAGCATTACCTTTCTCAAAGACGGCTTATACCATTCCAACCGGGACCTCGGAAGCGGAGGGCGATTGATCTACAATGCCATAATGAAGGAGTTCCGCATAAATCAGGAACTGGCCTCAAAAACCATCAAAGGAGAGATGGGAACCTCCATCGATCAGGACATGCTAAAAGCTACGGTCGTCACTGCTTCAGAGGAGCTGATCTCGGGATTGGAGGTAGCTTTTTCCTATTTTAAATCCACCGCCAAGGTGCCCAAAGTGGACTGGATAGTTCTCACCGGCGGTGGAGCCTTGATCCCATTTTTGCCGGAGTTCATTCAGGCGAAATTGAACGTTCCTATAGAGATCGGCAACCCCTTGAGGAATATCGAATATGATCCGGATATTTTTAAAGATGCCCAACCTGATAAGATCGCCCCGCTTTTAGCCGTGGCCGTGGGCTTAGCCTCAAGAAAGGTAAAATAACCATGATTGAAATCAATCTACTCCCCAAAGAGCTAAGAAGAAAAGGCCGGAAATTTGCCTTTAATAAAAATCTGATCTATGTGGGAATGGCTGCGGGAGTCTTGATAGTATTGTTTGTGGTGATCAGCATATTCCAAACTTTCAAGCTCAAAGCTTTGGACCGAAAGATAGCTGATGCCAAAAAGAGAACCGAAGCGCTGAAAAAAAACATAGAATTAGTGGATGCCTTGGCCGATCTTAAAGACAAACTCCTGCAGAGGATGTCCGCCATAGAAAACTTAGATAAGAATAGAGCCACCTGGGTGTATGTATTAGAGGATTTGAGTGGGAGGGTGCCGGAACATTTATGGCTTTCTCTCTTAAAGGAAGAGGAACAACCGGCCTCTGAATCCCAAGCAGGCACGGGAGCTGATACCACCACAAAGAAGACTTTGCTTTTTCCTCCGACCAAAAAGGTGACCCTGGAGGGCTATACCTATTCAATTAACAGCTTAGCTTTGTTTCTGATCGAGTTGATGAAATCTGATTACTTTAAGAATATGGATTTGCGGTTCATAAAAAAATCTGAAATGGAGAAACAGAAGATCTTCTCCTTTGGACTTTCTGGCGATTTAGTCTATACGCCTGAGCCTAAGGTGGAAAGCGCAGATAGTGTTGAAAGCTCAGATAGTGTAAAGATAGCTCAAAGGTGAACTTCCAAAAAAAGACAAAACCTCAAGGTAGACCCAATCTGGGAGGGGATGGATGGATTTAAAAGATACTAAAACACAAAAGCTTCTATTAGGCGGGTTGATCCTATTTTTGATCCTTTATTTCGGGTATGCCAGAATCTACTCTAAAAACTCGCAAGCCCTCAGCCAAAAGCAAATGGAATATGAAAGTATTTTGACCAATCTTAAGAATGTGGAAATGAAAGCCAAAAGTTTCGAAAGCCTGAAGGCGGAATATGAAAAGCTTTTGAAAAGATACAAACAGGTGGAGCTTTTGCTGCCGGAGGAGAAACAGCTTCCTTTGTTTTTGACTCAGATGCATTTTGCGGCCCAGTTCAGCCAAACCAGCATCACTCAGGTTGTTCCTCTGGGAGCGACTCCCATTGACTTTTATAACGCTAACACTTTTACTGTCGAGATAACCGGCTCGTATCACAGTTTTGGCAATTTCTTAAGCAACATAACGAATTTCCCTTTCATTGCCTGTGTCTCCGGGATGACCATAACCGGGGTGCCTCAAGAGACCCAAGCCCCCAAGTCCGAGGAGAAAACCATCACGGCTTCCTTCAAACTGGACACCTATTACATTCAAGAAGGGGAGAAACTCAAAAAGGTTGAATTTTAGAAACAGCTCGATTTCAAAGCCCTAAAGGGAATACTTTATGAAAAGAAAAAAGATTTTAAAGATGAAACTTTGGTTGACTTTGGTCATGTTTATTTTTTCTGGCCTAGTTGGCTCCTTTTTATGCTCCAGTTCCTCTTGGGGAACTTGTCGGATCAGTGACGTCAGTTTGGAAAAAGAGGGTAATTTCACCAAACTCACCATTTACGCAGATAAACCCTTCGAATTTGTCCACTCCACCGCAGAGACGGAAGATGGGAAACCCTATAGGGTAATCATCGATTGCCAGGATGCTATTTACAACTTACCCCAACATAATTTTATCAAGTCTCTTCCACCTGGCACCATAAAAGCTATCCGAACCAGTCAGTTCCAAGCTGAGCCGGAAAAAATTGTAAGGATCGTTCTAGATTTAGACAAACCCGCTATCTACAAGTTAATAGAGAGAGGAGAGGACAAGAAGGGAGCCATTGCCATATTGACGGCTCAAGACTTGAGCTTCCCCTTCTGGACTGCCGGGGAAAATGTAAAGACATCGTCACCTGGTAAATTAGCTTCCTCCATCCCTCTGGAAAAAACTACCGAAGAAAGCTTTAAATCTAAAGATACTCTCTTGACCTCATCTGAAAATAATAGCCGACCTGACCTCAGGCCAGCCGAAAATGTTAATCCACAGGAAGTGGAGAAAAAAGCGACTTTTGAAAGACCACTCAGTTTTACTGACACTTCGGAGATCAATACAAAAAAAGAAACCTTGCCAGTTTCAATGGCTAAACCGGAACCGAAGAAGTCTGAATTTGAATCCACAGGAAAAGATGTAGCAAGTGAAAAGAAGGTTTCTGAGCAAACTGGTGAGAAGGTGGTTTTAGCCACTGCGGGGACTCCTCCTGAAGTCTTTTCAGCTCCTAATCAAAAAGACCAAAAATTGCAGTCGGAGCAAGGGGAGGATAAAAAGGGTGAGACTACCGTGGAAAAAGAAGCATCTAAGGGTTCATTTTCAAAACCATCTTCCCAGGCACCGCTGAAGATTGAGAAAGAAAAGAGTTCCTCCCTTCGACAAGCTCAAGGCGGTGAGCAGAGTCGAACTGAAGAGACCTCGGCAAAGGAATCTGGCAAAAAAGAATCCATTCAGAAAGTGTCGAACTCTTCTCAAAAAGAAACTATATCTTCGACAGCTGAGGTCGAACACCCTGCAAAAAAGTCGCCAGAAGAGAGCAAAATCAGCTCTATTAGTCCGACCGCAAAAGGTGAGAAGGAACCCATTCAAAAAGAACCCCTCTCCCTAGACGGGTCTCCGTCATCTCAAAAAGAAGCTATATCCTCCGCTTCCGAGGCTGAAAAAGTTGCAAGAGAACCTGCTGAAAAGAGCGAAACTAAGTCTATGAATCCGGCGGCGGAAGAAGAGAAGTTAGCCTTATTAAGTCCCGAGGAGAAATCTATAAAGGAAAAGACGGTGCCGCCAGAAAGTTTAATCGTTGTTTCCAAACCAGAAGGAACCGAATTAGAGGTGGTTTTTCAAAGAAAAGTTGTTTACTACCATGGTGAAAACAAAAGGGATCCTTTCGCCCCCTTGACCGAGAGGATAAGTACCGACTTCGGCAAGATTCCACTTCCTATGTTCGAAAGCCTAAAATTGGTAGGGGTTTTAAAAGACGAGGAGGGCAATCGAGCATTACTTGAGGATGAGAAGGGATATGGATACATCCTAAAAAGTGGAGATAAGATCAAAAATGGATATGTGGTTTCCGTGGAGGATGATAAGGTCATCTTTCAAATACAGGAATATGGATGGTCAAGAACCATAGCCTTGGAACTTTCCACCGAATATTAAAAGAGAGGTAGTGTTATGAAAGCATATTCGAAAAAACAAAAATGGTTAAGACTTTCCGGCGTTGCTTTTGGAGCGGTGATCCTTCTTTTGGCAAGCTTTTCCATGGTGGGATCAACCGGATCCCGGGGGCAAGGGAAGCCCATAACCGCCCTGACTTTGCAAAATGCGGATATACATTCGGTATTGAGCTTCCTGGCGGATTACGGCGGAGTCAACATCGTGGCTTCTCCCCAAGTAAATACCACAGTCACCATGACCCTTCAAGAGGTTACCTGGCGCCAAGCCTTAGATATCCTGCTTCAGACCTATAGCCTGTCCGGCGTGGAGGAATCCGGGTATATCCGGGTGGTTCCCACCCAAGACTATATGAACGAGCAGATGCAAATTGAGAAACATAAATCCGACCAAAAGACTCTAATCACCTTAGAAACAGAGGTGATACCAGTAAAATATGGCACGGCCAGCGATATGGTTAAAAGCGTAAAAGCTGTCCTTTCTCAAAGAGGGACGGTGGACACCGATGATCGAACTAATTCTCTGGTGATAAGAGACATTCCTGAAAATATTGAAAGGGTGAAAGAGTTAGTGAATATTTTGGATAAGGAGACCGACCAAATCAAAATCTCCACTCGGCTTTTGGAGGTTGAATCTGGAGCGATGACTGAATTGGGGATCAATTGGTCTATCATCTCCAGGGAGGCTGCGGATCTTTTGGAAGGAGCCAAGCCGGAGGCAAGTTTTGATCAAAAGGCAAATAAAGTTAGCGATCCCATTGGCACATTCACCTATGCTACTGCGCAAACAGATTTTGATTTGGAGGCTACCGTCTCCGCTTTGGTCTCCAGCAACAAAGGAAAAATTGTAGCACATCCGGAAATCACCACCGTAGATAATAAAGAAGCTTTCATCCAAATGGGACAGAAGATTCCTATAAAACAATTCGATCAATCTGGAAACGTGGTTATCACCTTCACCGAAGTGGGAACCATCTTAAGGGTCACTCCTCACATTACCTCCGAGAACCGAATACTTTTGAAACTGAAACCGGAAAGAAGCTCCTACACCTTTGATGCTAACGGCGTCATCATAAATACCAATAATGCTGAGACCAATGTGGTGGTGGAGAATGGGCAGACTGCAGTGATAGGGGGTTTGACCACCCAGGAGGAGATAAAGAACTATACCGGGCTCCCCATTTTGAAGGACATTCCTTTGATAGGATATCTTTTCAGATATACCAAAACGCAGATCGCCAATCGTGATCTGGTCATCTTTGTCACTCCCACGATAGTGACAGAGCAAATGCATAGTTCGACAAACTCACCTAAATAGCATCAGCCTGATTTTGTTTCCTGGCGAGGAATTTATCAGAGAATAGACAATATCCTTTTAAGAATGAAAAATTCAAAAGCCTCCCCGATAAAATCGGGGAGGCTTTTTATTTGGTCCTTGAAAGATTTATGCATTCATTCCATCTTTTTCATGGCTATCCGGTCTTTCGAAAAAAAAGCTGATTAGACAAACCTTGATTTTTACCAAAAGGGGCAAAGGTATGTAGGGCATGGGGAAGTTCCTAAGATTTTGCATAAAGGAGGGGGGGAGGTCGGTAGCCGCAGGCTTCAGGGGCTGTTGAAAAACCCCTCTCTTATGAGTTTTTAGTTTTTATGAATAAGTTCTTGACTTTGGGAAGGAGATAATGATTATATTGGAGCGATTTCAACTCATAGAATGGAGGAACTAAAATGATCCTTCCCTTGA
>JALHUP010000450.1 GCA_022866585.1 Candidatus Zixiibacteriota bacterium
AAGTTTACACTGGAGCAAATGTTGAGAATGCTACCTTTGGTTTGACCGTTTGCGCAGAGAGAGTGGCGCTCTTCAAGGCAGTAACCAATGGAGAGAAAGAATTCGTCAAGATAGCGGTGGTTGCGGATAAAGACGAACCCATCACTCCTTGTGGAGCGTGTCGGCAGGTGCTGTCTGAATTTGCTTCGGATCCGAAGGATCCCGCTTCGCGGGATTTGAAAATAATATGTGCTAATTTAAAAGGGAAGATAAAAAGGTATAGTTTAAGAGAGCTTCTTCCTGAGGCTTTTGAGAAATTCAAGGAAAATTCCCCAACAGATTAAGCACATAAAGAATTCGCGTAGGCAAGCCTTTACGGCTTGTCCGCAGGATATTGAGACCAGCCAAGCCCTGAAGGCTTGGCTACGCTGAATTATGCACAGAACGACTGCGATTGTTAAAACCAAATTTTTTCTATGCAAAAAAAACCAATTATAGGCATCACTATGGGCAATCCGGCGGGGATTGGACCAGAGGTGGTGGTTAAAGCTTTGGTGGATAAAAAAGTCAGGCAAAGCTGCCATCCTTTGGTCTTTGGCTCTTATAACATAATCTTTTCCACTGTTAAGAAGTTCTTAGGAAGGGTCAACCTGAGAAAAATAACCTGGGTTGAAGAGACGGCCGAAGGTGGGAAGGATTCAAAAGAGTGTATAAATGTTTTTGACTGCACCAGGTTTAATCATACGAAAGTAAGACCAGGTAAAATCACCAAATTATCCGGAAGGATGGCGGTTGATTGTGTGATTTATGCTGTTCAATTTGCTCTTTCCGATCAGATAGATGCTATGGTAACCGCTCCTTTGTCCAAAAAGGGTTTACATCTGGCGGGATACGATTTTCCCGGGCATACTGAATTTTTAGCCTATCTTACCGCCACTCAAAAATTTGCCATGATGTTTGTCTCTGATAGATTCTCCGAAGGATCCCGCCCAGTCCCGCCTAATGGCGGAACTGGACGCTTCGCGGGAAAGGTGGTTTTGGTCACCACTCATCTTGCACTTTCGGAAGTCGCAAAAGCGATTTCTAAAAAGCTAATTTTGGAAAAGATCATCTTGGCTGAAGAAACTCTGAGAAAATATTTTGGAATTGACCAGCCTAAGATCGGCGTATGTGCTTTAAATCCGCACGCTGGGGAGGGCGGAATCTTTGGGACAGAGGAAAAAAGATTCATTCTACCTGCAATCAAATTGGCACAAAAAAAGGGGATAAAAGCTTCTGGACCATATCCCGCGGATACCATTTTCTCTATCCCGCCTTCGGCGGGACTCAGTCTCAGTCCCCGTCTCAGTCAAGGTTTTGATTGCATTGTCGCCATGTATCACGACCAGGGATTGATTCCTTTAAAGATGGGAGGAGTAGGTAATGCCGTGAATGTCACCATCGGCTTGCCCATCATCCGTACGTCGCCTGATTTTGGGACGGCTCTGGATATTGCGGGCAAAGGCATCGCTGACCCAAAAGGGATGGTAAATGCAATCCTCTTAGCCGCACGAATGTCGAAGATCCCGCC
>JALHUP010000451.1 GCA_022866585.1 Candidatus Zixiibacteriota bacterium
CTCTCGAGAAACCGCGTTGGTTTTAAAACAGAAAAGCAACGGCACCATGCGTGCGGACGGATGGAACAGAATTCCCTTAATTCGCATGACCAATATAAATTTAGAACCAGGTGAGTGGGAATTGGATGATTTGATAAAAGACACTAAATCCGGGCTTTTTTTAGACATGAACAAAAGCTGGAGCATCGACGATAAGAGACTGAATTTCCAATTTGGAGTCGAGGCGGCCTGGGAAATCAAAGACGGCAAATTAGGCAAAATCTACAAAAATGCCGTTTATACCGGAATCACCCCAGAGTTCTGGAATAGCTGTGATGCTGTCTGTAGCCGAAAGCATTGGCACATCTGGGGAGTGCCCAACTGCGGAAAGGGTGAACCTATGCAGATCATGCACGTAGCTCATGGGACTTCACCCACCAGATTTCGTAATGTTAAGGTAGGAGTGAGCAAATGATCGGAAAAGAAAAAATACTGGACACATTGGCCTCTGTTTTAAAGAAATCGGAAGCAGACCAAACCGAGGCCGTTTATATCGGAGGCGAAAGCGGGCTTACCCGTTTCGCCAACTCCACCATCCATCAGAATGTTTTTGAGGTAAATAGCAGAGTCTATTTCAGAGCCGCACTGGGGAAAAAAATCGGGGTGGCGGCGACCAATTCTTTTACCAAGGCTGATCTCAAAAAGGCGCTTTCCAATGCCATAGAGATTGCAAAAAATCAGAAAGAAAATCCGGATTTTCCGGGTCTGCCCTCCAAAGAGAAGGTTTTGAAACTGAATACTTATTTTAAAAAGACTGCCGGTTTTACCCCGATTGAAAGGGCGCAAGAAATAAAAAAGATCTTTGATCAGGCGAAAACTCACAACCTTACTGCCGCTGGTTCGTTCTCCACCGGTGAGGCTGAGATTGCGGTGGCCAATACTAACGGGGTGAATAGCTATCAACCTTTGACTTCGACTTTCATCAATATAATAGTGATGGGAGATAATAGTTCAGGTTATGCGGATTGTCTTTCCCGAGATGTGGAAGAGATTGACGTAGAGCAACTATCTCAGGTTGCCATCCAAAAATGCTTGGACAGCAAAGACCCCCAGGGTCTTGAGCCGGGCGAATATGATGTGGTTCTGGAGCCAAGCGCGGTGGCCGCTCTCTTGGAGTGGATGAACTATATCGGCTTCGGATCAAAGCCTTTTCAGGAGGGGACCAGCTTTTTGTCTAATCACATAGGGCAAAAGATCATGGGAGAGAATATCACCATCTATGATGATGGAAACGACCCGTCCGCCATCGCCTTCCCCTTTGACTTTGAGGGGGTGCCTAAAAAGAAGGTGACTTTGATAGAGAATGGAATAGCTAAGGGTGTGGTCTATGATTCTATTTCAGCCCATAAGGACAAGGTGAAATCGACCGGGCACGCCTTAACCCCGGACAGCGCCGATGGCGCTTTGGCATTGAATCTTTTTGTCGAAGGGGGAGACTCTTCTGTGGATAAAATGATTAAATCGGTAGAGCGTGGACTTTTGATCACCCGATTTCATTACATAAACGGGCTTCTGGACACCACCAGAGCACTCTTAACCGGCATGACCAGGGACGGGACTTTCTGGATCGAAAATGGTAAGGTTAAACATGGCGTGAAAAACTTACGCTTCACCGAAAGCATGCTCAAAGCCTTCTCTAATGTGGCGCAAATCTCTCAGGATAGAAAAATCATTAATTCTTGGTGGGGAGATATCGGCTGTGTGGTCGCCCCTGCCATGCTGATTAAAAACTTCAAGTTCACCGGGAAAACCGAGTTTTAGGATCCTTGAGTTCTCTTGGGACTGTTGCCCAAATATTTTTCTCAAGGGTTTCGTTTCCGCCAGAGGCGTATCCGCCCTTGGCGGAAAGAAGGTTTCGGTGGCGGTTACGTATCGTTTATCGTAAAGTCGTTGTCGTTTATTCGTATGAATGCATACGCATCGTGTTAAGACTTCCGAGGTATCCCGCCTTGCGGGAAAAGGCGAAGCCAACATCGAAAAACCGATACGTAGCCGACTTGTAGTGAGCTTGTCGAACTAAACCTAAACCGATAAACGACTCGTATGAGCCCATTCGGCATCGTCTGTGCCTTTGGCTCTGAATACTATTTCAGCGATAGCTTTGGAATCGGGGGTGAGGTGGGGCTTAGAGCCCTTTTCTCTTCCACCGAACTCTCCATACAGGAGCTAGAGGCAAAGCTCTCTCTTGACCAATATTTTATCTATAGCGGCTTCACCCTTAATTTTAGTCTGTAAAGCTTCTTCAGAGACCAAGAAAGATAAAAACCCTTGAGTTTTATGCTCAAGGGTTTTTCTTTGGTTTTTTCAGTTTTAAAAGCTATGCCCTCTTTAGGACTTTGTATGAAAAATTAAGCTCACCGTCCTGACAGTTCGACTTTGCTCACTGTCCCTGAGCTTGTTGAAGGGAGCAAAGTCGAAGGACAGAAGTCGTGCCCGGGTTTGCTTGCCGAGAGTCCCGCCATAAACGGAGGCCAAACGGCTACGGTTCTTCTTCATCGTCTCCTTCGTCATCCTCTTCACATTCCTCGTCCTCAAGGATCATTTCATCCGCACATTCCTGACAGCAATAAGGCTCGTCCTCCACCCAAACCGGCTTTCCCTCGATAACTTCTCCACAGTTGGTGCATCTCATCTCTCTCTCACCTCCTATTACAAACTTTCGACTGGTCTTGCTTGAGCTTTTGCCTTTTTTCAATTTTCAAGATCTTGTGGACTTTTCCAAATGTGCCATTTTTTTTGGCAAATCAATATAAAAAGCCTCTTTTCGCTGTCAAGCAAATTTTTGGATTTTACGTGAAAAAATTTTAGTCTGCGTGATTTTTATAAGTATTTATATCATAATGAAATATCTTCTTGCCTCTGGAGGAGGGGTCGAAGCCACATTCTAATTTTTGTCTCTCATCCCCTCTTTATATAGATAATGCTTTATTTCCCGCACAATAGGGCACAGAACATTATGATTTCACGAATTCTGTGTCTTGAGATCGGAAATGGGAATTGAAACTTTAACTTATGCGTATGTATTCATACGAATAATTAGTGCTTTGTCAATTAAATAACGTCGCATCATCGTCCCGCAAAGTGCGGGACGCATTTTGGGTTTCGTTTTAGAAGGTTACGGTTTAGATTCGTTTCGCTCACTACAAGTCGGTTAGGTATCGTCTAAAAAGTCATCGCTAGTCCCGCCAAAGGCGGGATAGACGAAACCGATCCTATGGATCCTGCGGACAGACGCTCTACGATACCTGGCTGAAACCAAGCAGACAGCTTGACCGTTCACGGTGAACCCGTCTGGGCAAAACCCCCAACAATATGCTTTGTAGACAGAGGACTCGGAGTCTCCCTTACCAGAGAAAGAGTCGAATGCGAAAGAAGGTACAGGCTTTTTAAAAACAAAAACTGTCTTTTTGTCAAAAAATTACCGGTGGACGGTTTTTTTATTTTGAAGCTTTTTTGTCTATTATGGTAAATTGGTGCATTTTTTGGCTTGACAAATGAGAATTGGAGATTATATTAAAACTTTTGCAAAAGGAGTCAAGATGA
>JALHUP010000452.1 GCA_022866585.1 Candidatus Zixiibacteriota bacterium
GGGTTGGTTCAAAGGTAAGACCAGGGTAGGTGTGACCGCTGGCACCTCCACCCCGGATTGGCTTATCCGGGAGGTGGTGAAGGGTATTAAAAAATACAAGTGAAGTTCTAAGTTTTTTTGATTTGAAAATATGTCCATATTTGGACAAATTCAATATAAAGGAGGAACCATTTAATGGTTGAGGAGAAAAAATCACAAAAAGCACCTGTCTCCAAGAAAGAGACCAGGATAGGTGCCAAATTCTCTAAAGAAGGAGGTGAGAAGAAGCCTAAGATTACAAAGAAGGCACCGCCCATCAAAAGAAGAAAAATTGAAAAAAAGAAGATTGTTGAACAAAAGAAGACAACTGCTCAAGCTGCGGTAGCCCCAGAAAAACCAAAAGAAGTAAAGGTCCCTGAGAAGATTACCAAACCGTTGGTCGAGGAGAAACCTTCTGTGACGAAGCCTTCCGTGACTTCACTCCAAGCTTTGGTTCAGGCCGTGGAAAGGGAATATTCCCCGGATGAATTTGACCAGTTTTTAGAAATGTATGAAACCACCTTGCATGACATTCAGGAAGGGCAGATCATAAAGGGAAAAGTGATGGGGGTTACCAAGGAGGATGTGATTGTGGACGTCGGGTTCAAATCGGAAGGGATTATACCCATATCGGAATTCCCCGAGCCTTTGAACATAAAGGTGGGGGATGAGATAGAAGTATTTTTGGATGCCATAGAAGATCAGGATGGTCAATTGGTTTTATCCAAACAAAAAGCCGATTTCATGCGAGTTTGGGACAATGTCAAAGAATCCCATGAGAAAGGTGAGTTGATTGAAGGCAAGATCATGCGTAGAATTAAAGGGGGGATGGTGGTGGATCTTATGGGAGTCGACGCTTTTCTTCCCGGTTCACAGATAGCCTTAAAGCAGATTCCAAATTTTGATGCCCTTTTAGGGCAAACCCTGCAGCTTAAAGTGATTAAGCTCAACAAGGCTCGACGCAACATAGTGGTCTCGCGAAGGGTGGTCTTGGAGGAGGAGAGAGGGCGTCAAAGAGAAAAACTCTTGACTGAAGTCCAGCCGGGACAGATCAGAGAGGGGGTAGTAAAAAACATTACCGATTTCGGAGTTTTCATCGACTTGGGTGGGGTGGATGGGCTCCTTCACATCACTGACATGTCCTGGGGAAGGATCAGCCATCCCAGTGAATTGGTGGCATTGGGCGATAAGATCAATGTAAAGATATTGAATTTTGACAAGAGCGCGGGAAGGATCTCTTTGGGACTAAAACAACTCACCCCCTATCCCTGGGAAAATATAGAGGAGAGATGTCCGGTTGGAAAAAAGATTAAAGGAAAAGTGGTCTCCATCACCGATTATGGTGCTTTCGTGGAGCTGGAGAAAGGGGTGGAGGGGTTGATTCACATCTCCGAGATGTCCTGGACCCAACATATAAAACACCCCTCCAAATTGATGGGGATCGGCGATGTGGTGGAAGCCGTGGTTTTATCGGTAAATAAGGAGAACGAGAAGATCTCCTTAGGGATTAAACAATTAGAGCCGAATCCATGGGAGCATATTGAGGAAAAATACAAAGTCGGATCACGGACAAGCGGCCGGGTGAGAAACTTAACCGCCTTCGGCGCTTTTTTGGAATTGGAGGAGGGAATTGACGGTTTGATCCATATCTCCGATATGTCCTGGACCAAGAGGATTCAGCATCCTTCAGAGTTGATCAAAAAAGGGGAAAGGGTAGAGGTGGTGGTGTTGAGCGTGGACAAGGAAAATAGAAGAATCTCCTTGGGCTTAAAACAACTCCATGAGGATCCTTGGCCTGAGCTTTCCAGAAAATTTTCGGTGAATAAAGAGACCACCGGCAAAATCCTGCGCCTTTTGGACCGGGGGGTGGTGGTCGATTTGGGCAATAACGTAGAGGGATTTGTCCCCACCCATCATCTGGGAAAAACAGAGATCACCAGACCAATAGAGGCCTTCAGTGAAGGGGATGAGATACCCTTGAAAGTGATAGAGTTCGATCAGGGTGCAAAGAGGATAGTCCTTTCTGTGGAAGCGTATTATCGAGGAAGAGAAAAGACTGAGCTGGACGCATTTTTAGTCAAGCATCCAACCAAGACCCTCAAGATGGAGGAGATAGTGGAGGAGCGGCCCAAATTAGAGGTAGAGAAAAAGCCCGAGGAGAAAGCAGAAAGGGTCCATCCTCAAGTGGAGCCACCACAGGCGAAAGTAGAAGAAATCCACAAACAGGAAACCGAAGAAAAAGCGAAGCTTGAGGGATCGGCTTCGGTTAGAGAAGAAGAAGCTTCCTCTTCAAAGGGAATAGAACAAATTCCTAAGATAGAAGAGACAACCTCTGAAGAGAAAGGCGAAGAACCGAACACTTAGTTGGTCTTGACAAGTAGTATATAAAAGCGATGGCTCGATTATCCACCTAAGATACAAAATTGCCATCGCTTTTTTGTTGTTTTAGATCATATAGTATTGTAGAGTTTAGAGTGGCAGTCTGCAGAAAAAACTTTGGAAATCATTTTTCGGAGGACTTGTCCTGACGGTTCGACTTTGCTCATCGTCCCTGAGCGGAATCGAAGGGAGCGAAGTCGAAGGACGGTGGTCTGTGGACTGCGAACAGGTGAGATTAATCTGATGAAAATCGCTTTATTTACTGTCGGATGCAAGCTAAACCAATATGAGACCCAGGCGATTGCCGAGCAATTGGAGGAATGTGGATTCGAAAGGGTCGGTTTTTCACAACCGGCGGAAATCTATGTAATCAATACCTGCACTGTCACCAAAGAGAGCGATTACAGTTCCCGTCAAGCCATTTATCGAGCCAAAAGAAGGTCTCCCCAAGCCCAGATCATCGTTACCGGATGTTACGCTCAGCTGGAGAAAGAATTTTTGGAAAGATTGCCCGGAGTAAGTTTGGTGGTCAAACAGGATCAAAAGGGAGAGTTAGCCAATCTTGTTGCCAGTCTGTTTGGAGACGATTCCATCAAACCTAAACAAAAAGAGAAAGAGGATGAGCTTTTCGGCTTTAGGGTTTGTAAACATGCTAAACATACCCGGGCTTTAGTGAAAATTCAAGATGGATGCGATAAAAGATGCTCGTATTGTGTGGTTCCTTTGGCTCGGGGCAAGGAAAAAAACAGAGAGGTCGACTCAATTTTAGCGGAAATTAATTGTCTGGTGAAAAATGGATATAAGGAGATGGTCTTGACCGGGGTGCATATTGGCAGATATAATTCTGCCATAGGCAGATCCGCCTCAGGCGGAAAAGAGGGCGTAGATCTGGTCAACCTCACAGAAAGAATACTAAATGATACCCAAGTGCAGAGATTGAGATTTACCTCTATCGACCCAAAGGAATTTTCCGATGAATTGATTGACCTGATTTCAAAATCAAATCGTCCAGACGCTTCGCCAAGAATTGCCAGACACTTGCACATTCCTCTGCAGAGTGGTGACGACCATATCCTTTCTTTGATGAAAAGAGACTATGCTGCGGATGAATACAGAAAACTTTTGGCAAAAATCAAAAGCGCCATTCCGGAAGTGATGGTCGGGGCAGACGTCATAGTTGGATTTCCGGGTGAAACGGATAGACAATTTGAGAATACCTATCAATTTATATTGTCTTCGCCTCTTTCTTATCTTCATGTCTTCAGCTACTCGGATCGAAAAGGGACAATCTCTTCTCAACTTCCCGATAAGGTTCCTCCAGAAATTATCCACAAAAGAAGTGAAATCCTGCATGATCTGGGCAGGAAAAAATGGGAAAATTATTTGGACCTTTTCATCGGAAAAACTTTGGACGTTTTGATTGAACAAAAAAGTGACAAAAAGACCAATAAACTTTCTGGTCTTTCGGACAATTACATTCGAGTATTATTGGATGGCGAAGATTCCTTGAAGAATAAGATCATTCCAGTTTTGATCCTGCAAAGAGAGGGGAATTTCTTAATAGGAAGAATATAATGGAGTGCAACGCTTTGGCTTTGCTCATAGTAACTCCCATGCTCGCTGGTGGTGTTCTTCACTGTCAGCATATTTGTCCAACGGGTCCAAACTTCAGACGTTCCATATGGCACATTATCGAACTCACCCTTGCGCCAAAGGCGCATCCGCCTCTGGCGGAAAATCCCTCTCTTAGAAAGAGAGGGAATCATACGATATTCTTCTTGATATGTCATAACTAATGGAAAGTAATACCGGTAAAGGCAGGTCTGTAACTTTTTAATAATGCCCTGCCAAGTAGAATTTTATATTACCCACCCCTTCTCTTCATAAGAGAAGGGGTACGGGGATGAGTTCCATATGGCACATCATCCCCTTAGATCCTTGTTGCCCAGAATGAATAGAGTTAGAAAAAACGCTGGTTACCTAAAATTGAATTGAAATGAAAGTCGAATTCAATTATATTTAAAAAAATTTTAGAGAGAAGTTTTTTATGGATAAAGAATCAGCCAAAAACAAACAAAAGCCGAAAGCATTGGTCACTGGAGCAAATGGCTTCGTAGGAAGCCATCTGGTGGAAAAACTTCTTTCCATAGGTTATCAGGTGACGTGTCTGGTCAGGAAAACAAGTAACCTAAGATGGCTTTCCGGACTCAAGGTGGAATATGTTTATGCTGACATAAGTGAGAGGGAGTCGCTGTCCCGCGAAGCGGGATCCTTCGGAAAAAATGTTTTAAAAGATGTTGACTTTATCTTTCACGTTGCCGGGCTAACCAAAGCCAAGACGGAAGAGGAATACTCTAAGGCAAATTATGAGGGGACTAAAAACTTGCTTGAAGCCTGTGTTAAAGATAATCCACAGATCAAAAGATTTGTATACATAAGCAGTCAGGCGGCGGTGGGACCAGGCAAAGATGACCGACCTTTGGATGAGACGGCACCCTGTAACCCCATCACCGATTATGGAAAAAGCAAACTGGAAGGGGAAAAAATTGTTTTGGAATATTCCTCCAAATTGCCCGTGACTGTCATTCGTCCTCCCGCAGTCTATGGTCCCAGAGATTCAGATATCTTGTCCTTTTTTAAAGTTGCGAACAAAGGATTTAAGACCTTATTCGGAAAAGGAGAAAGTTATTTGAGTCTGTGCTATATTGAAGACCTTGTCGATGGGATA